>JALDXP010000035.1:0-15130 GCA_032154885.1 Actinomycetota bacterium | reverse complement strand
GATTGGTGCCGGAGCCCGAGGCGAGGACTGCGATGTTGATGATGACCTCCACTCGACCCGTCGACCGGGCGGGAGTGTAGAGGTCGTCCGCAAAGGCCCCACAAGCCCGGCGAGCGGCTTGAATCTCATCTCCATGATCGAAAACGTGCCGGCGCAGGAATGGGAGACCTGGATCGACTCCACCGGGGGGACGGTCCTCGACATCCGGGAGCCATTCGAATGGGAGCAGGGTGTCCTCCCGGACGCGACACTCATCTCCATGGGTGAGATCCCCGAGCGCATCGGCGAGCTCGACAGCGACCAGGCGGTCCTCGTCGTATGTCGCTCGGGAGGTCGGAGCCAGCAGGTCGCGGCGTATCTGGTCATGAATGGCTTCGACAAGGTGGCCAACATGGCCGGTGGGATGCACGCCTTGGGTCTCCAGGACTGACATCCACGGTCCCGATTCGCGAGGAGGGACCTGCGAGAATCAGCGGCCATGGACGAGGAGCGCAGACTGCCGGGCTGGGTGTTGCCAGTGGTCGGAGTCCTCGCGGTTGTTGCCCTGGTGCTGATCGGTCTCAACCGTGAACCGGAGCAATTCGACCCCGAATCGCCAGAGGGCGCTGTCCAGTCTTATATCGCGGCACTGGTCGACGGAGATTTCGAGACCGCAGCGTCGTTCTGGGCGGAAGGCGACTGCCTCCCCTCTACGAGCGAGCCAACCGCCGGAGCGCCCGACATCTCGGCCACCTTGGTCAGTGTCGACGGGAACGACCAGGAGGCAACGGTCGTCATCGCCATCACCGACAACACCGCCGACCCCCTCGACGGCCTCTCCCAGTTCCAGGAGTGGTTCACCCTCGTGAATGAGGACGATGGTTGGAAGATCCGCCAGCTGTCCTGGCCATACTGGGATCAGATCTGCGAGATGGCGTCTTGACCATCGAAATCCTGGCTCTTCTTGTTTTCGTGGTAGTTGTGGGCGCGGTCACCGCAGTGGTGATTCGAGCGGTCCGAAGTCGGGACAAACGGGAGGAAGAAGTTGGTCTCGACCTCATCCCCTACCTCATCCTCGCCCTCGCCGTGGTCGCGGCAGGGTTCGCTCTGGCCGCACTGGCCAGGGCCAGCCTGACCCCCGATCGCGTCATCGGGCGTCCCACCGGTGAGCTCGCCGGCGCTCTGGCCGCACTGGTCGTGGCCGCCCCCATCACCCTCCTGCTGTGGCGACGGCAGGCCCGACGACGGAAGATGTTCCCAGCGACCCCGGGATGGCCGGTCTACCTGGCCATCATCGAGCTCGTCTTCCTGATCGCCATCCTGACGGCGGTCAGCCAGCTGGCCGACTACCTCGCCGGAGAGGGCGAGCAGGCGGCCTGGACCGACCTGCTGATCTACGGAGGGATCGTCGGCTTCCACTGGTGGGCTGAGCGACGCGAGGCACCTCGAGGCGATATCGGTGACCTTCCCCGGCTCGTCGGCTCCGGTGTCGCTCTCGTGGCCCTGACCATTGGTCTCATCGGCACACTCGAATGGCTCTTATCGGCCGCATACGGGGCCTTGTGGGGGATTGGCGACATCCCGGACCCGGCGATCCCTATCGCTCTGGCTGCGGCCGGGGCCGCGATCTGGGCCTGGCGCTGGCTTCCGATCTGGGAAGAGGAGCCGAATGTCCTCCGCAACTTCTATGTCGGATTCGTGACCACGTTCTCCCTGATCATGACCATCGGCGCCGGCGTCACCATGATCGCCACACTGTTGACGTTCGTGTTCGGTGAGGCGGGTCCGGCCGTCGATCATTTCGACGCCTTCCCTCCCGCGTTGTCTTTCGCCCTTGTCGGCTGGGCCCTTTGGTATCACCACAGTCGCCGACTCGGCCCTGGCCGAACAGCGGGCCGCCGTGGTTACGAGTATGCGATGGCGGCCGCGGGGCTCGGTGCCCTCGTCGGCTCCACCACTGCCCTGGTCGCTGCTGTCTTCACTCCGAGCCTGGCCGGGACCAACAGTGGCTCGACGCTGTTGACGATCGCCTGTGCGGTCATCGCATCCGGGTGGGTTTGGCTCGCTTTCTGGCGAAAGGTGCAGGCGGCGCCACGCGGCGAGGAGGCCAGGGCTCTCTCTCGTCGCATCTACCTGATCGGGATGGCCATCATCCTGGGCCTGACAGCCGCCGGGTCTTTGATCGCTGTGTTGGTCGTCGTGTTTCGGGCGCTCCTCGGAGAGATCGAAGCGGACGCCGGTAGTCTGCGCATTCCGGTCACACTCACGCTGACGGCGGGTTTGGCCACGTGGCATCTGTTCGATCAGATCCGCGCCGACGGCGCCGGGGCGAAGGCAATCGAGTCGAAGCCATTTGCTGTCACGGTGATCTGCTCCCATCCGGGCACTCTCGCCACCCAGTTCCCCGAAGAGGCCACGGTCAGGGTCCTCTACCGGGGAGACGACGCAGGGATGATCGACGACGAGATGGCATCTGCCATCGTGGCCGCCGTCGATAGGCGATCCTCACTGGTCTGGGTCGACGAAAGCGGCTTCAGGCTGGCGTCGGCGAGGGAGTCCTGATCACGTTCGAACCTGCACGATCGCGATGACTTGGCTCGCCGAGAAATGGCTCAAATTGCGAGGCTGGCATTTCATCGGCGAGATGCCAGAACTGGACAAGTTCGTCCTCATCGGAGCTCCACACACGAGCAACTGGGATTTCATCCTCTATCTGGGGGCGATACGCCATTGGGGGATCTCCCCCCGATTCGTCGGCAAGCACACCCTGTTCCGTTGGCCGTTCGGCTATTTCTTCAGGATGTTCGGCGGCATCCCGGTCGACCGTGATCGACCCGGGGGCATGGTCGGCCAGGTCGTGGAGGAATTCGAGAAGTCGTCCCGAATGGTCCTCGTAGTCGCCCCCGAAGGCACCCGGAAGGCGGCCCCTCACTGGAAATCGGGCTTCGCCCGGATCGCAGCCGCGGCCAAGGTCCCAGTCGTTCCGGTTGTTCTCGATTTCCCTGCAAAGACGCTGGCCGTTGGGGATCCGATCCCCTATTTCGGTGACGAGAAGGCACTGATGGACCGGCTTCGGGTCTTCTTCGAGCCCGGGGTGGGCAAGGACGGGGAGGGCAAGGGACCCGTTCGGCTCAAGGAGGAGGACTCAGTCTGAGTGCTCGGCGAGCCGGCGGAACTCCTCGGGGGTGACGCCGCGATCGGGAGCTGAGCCCAGTTTGAGCAAATCTCTCCCGAATCTCTCCCTGATCCCGTCTACCGACGCATCGATGGCTCGTCGCTTGAGGTCCATGCCGCTACCGGCGCGGAGGACATCGCCCGGGTCGACCTCCAGCTCTAGCTGGAGAAACTCGTCTGTAGTGAGATTGGACAGAGACATGCCGACGAGGGTCACCGGCTCCTCTTCGCCGTCAATGGCCCGCTGAAGGAGAACCCCGCCGAGCTCGGCCAGGGCGGCCGTCGAGGAGGTCGGCGAGGGGAGGGTGTGACTTCGGGAGACGATCCGAGGCCCGGGGAACCTCACTCGCATCGTCAAGGTCGACCCTGACCGATCCTTCTTCCTGGCGCGTCTCCCGATCCGATCGGCCAACCCGAGCACCACAACGGCAAGCTCATCCGGATCGGTCAAACCTCGACCCAGCGCCTGCTGGCTCCCGACACTTCCAGCCCTTCGTCCCCCGAGAACCATCCTTGGGTCCCGGTTCCAGGCGAGGGCATGGAGGCTGCCCGACGCCCAGGGGCCCAGCGAAGACGAGAGGGCTCCCCGTGGCAACGCCGCCAGATCACCGATGGTGAAGATCCCGAATCGATGAAGACGGGCCGCGGTGATGCGCCCGACACCCCACATCGCCTCCACCGGAAGGGGGTGAAGGAAGTCGAGCTCCGTGCCCGGAGCGATCACTACGAGGCCGTTCGGTTTGGCCCGCGCCGATGCGATCTTGGCCAGGAACTTGGTGGAGGCGACGCCGACCGAGATGGGCAGCCCAACCTCGGCGGCGACGCGGGACCGGATCTGCCGAGCTATTGCGGATGGTGACCCGAGCAGATGGGTGGTGCCCCTGACGTCGACGAAGGCCTCGTCGATCGAGATCTGCTCGATGACGGGCGATGCGTCCTCGAGGACCTCCATGACCTGCGCCGAGAGATCGAGGTATCTCTCGAAATGCCCGTTGACGACGATGGCCTCCGGGCACAGGCGCTTGGCATCGCGTGTCGGCATCGGCGAGCGGACCCCGTGGGCCCGCGCCTCGTAGGACGCGGCGAGGACGATCCCTCCCCCGACCAGGACCGGCTTCCCCTGGAGGGAAGGGTCGAGAAGTTGTTCGACCGAGGCGAAGAACGCATCGAGATCGGCGTGGAGAATCGTCGGCTCTCCCATGCCGGACAGTATGCACGGTGCCTGGGACACCTAATCCGGTCGAGTACGGCATCATCTCCCGGCGGCGAGACTCTTCAAAGCTGCCCGGTCGACCTTGCCCAGGTGTGTTTGCGGAAGGCGTTCGACGAAGTAGACGCGGCGCGGGTGCTTGTACGCCTCGAGACGGGAGAGGGCCCATTCGATCAGCTCGTCTTCAGTGACGCTCGAGGCGACCACAAAGGCGACCGGCTTGGACAGACCCGCCTCGTCCCTGATCGCGACTACGGCGCACTCGTCGACCGCCGGGTGATCCAGGAGTATCGACTCGACCTCCTGGGGGCGGAACCATCTCCCCTTGACCTTGATGGCGTCGTCGGCTCGACCCCGATGGGTGACATATCCGTCTCTGTCCATCGAGACCAGGTCGCCACCGGCGAACCACCCACCCCGGAACGTCTCCGCGGTGATAGCCGGGTTCTCGTAGTACCCCAGACCGAGTGAATCGCCCTTGACCCACAGCCGCCCGACTTCCCCTGGAGGCAATTTGTGCCCGTCGTCGTCGCACACCTTGATCTTGAAACCCGGGACGACCGTCCCGAGGGTGCCAGGTCTCACCTCCCCGATCCGGTTGGAAACGAATATGTGCCACATCTCCGCCGTCCCGAGGCCATCGAGCAACTCGACCCCGAATCGCTCCATCCACTGGCGATAGAGCGAGTCGGGGAGTGCCTCACCGGCCGATGTCACCACCCGCAGCGACGAAAAGTCCCGGCTGGCGATATCAGCGTCGGCCAGCATCTGGTTGATGGCGGATGGCACATTTACCAGCACAGTGGCCCGGTGTCTCTCGATGCGGTCGAAGAGATTGTCCGGCTTGGACTGATCGGGGAACAGCACCGCCGATGCGCCGACAGAGAAGGGGAAGAAGAGATTTGATCCCATCGCATACCCAAAAAAGAGCTTGGGAACGGCGATGGTCACGTCATCTGCGGTCAACCGCAGAATTCCCTTGCCGTACAGCTCCGTGGTGTTGGCGAAGGAGCGATGCGTCTGCACCACGGCCTTGGGGAGACCGGTGGTGCCACCGGAGAAGATCCACAGGGCAGGATCTAGAGCGGCGGTGTCAAAGGTGGGGACGCCCAGATCGGGAAGGACCATGCCGTCGTTCACCACGATGAACGACGGCATGGGAGCGCCGGCGGAGGTGATGGCCGTCTCGACATGATCGCGATGACGCTCATGGACAACGGCTCCTGTTGCCTTCGCCAGTCGGGCGATTGCTCCCAGGTCACCAGGAGTCAGTCCTGGATTCAGCAGAAGGCCGACCGCTCCGAGACGGAGCACCCCGAACAGTGCCGCAACGTATTCGAGACCGTCGGGCATGACGAGCAGCACCCTGTCGCCGGCTTCGACGCCCTCGTCTCTGAGCACGGAGGCAAATCCGGAAGCGGCCCGATCGACTTCTGCATATGTCACGTCCCGATCGTCGAGACGGAGGGCCACCCGGTCGCCGTTCCCCTCCAGCAAACGCTGCCGCAACAGGTGATCGTCGATGTTGAGGCGGTCGGGCCAGCGCCTGGTCACATGTGGAAGCTACAGCGCGTCAGGAGGACGCCTGCTCTCTCGGATCGAACCGATAGGGCAGCTCCAGGCGATGGGTCTTCATCAACAACTCGTCGGTGAGGATCTCGACCGTGGTGTCCCCCGCCACGACCAGCCCATCGTCCAATACCACGGCGCGAGGGCACAACTCCAGAGCGAAAGGGAGGTCGTGGGTGACGACCAGCTGGGTGATCGGCAGTCGGCGGAGCACATCGATGAGCTCGCGACGTGAGGCCGGGTCGAGGTTCGACGTCGGCTCGTCGAGGACCAGGATCTCGGGACGCATCGCCAGCACGGTGGCGATGGCCACACGCCGCCTCTCCCCGTAGCTGAGATGATGGGGGGCCCGTTCCCGTGCCTCCAGCATCGAGACCGCGCTCAGAGCTTCGGCAACCCGTGCTTCGAGCTCCTCGCCGTCGATGCCGAAGTTGGCCGGGCCAAAGGCGACGTCCTGCCCCACCGTTGGCATGAAGAGCTGGTCGTCAGGGTCCTGGAAGACCAGACCGACTCTTCGCCTGATCTCGAGGACCGAGTCGTCAGAGACAACGAGACCCGCCACGCGCACCTCGCCGGCGGCCGGTCGGAGGATCCCGTTGAGATGCAGGAGAAGGGTGGTCTTACCTGCCCCGTTCGGTCCGAGAAGGGCGACCCGCTCGCCGTGGTGAACATGCAAATCGACATTGCGGAGGGCCTGACGGCCGTCCGGATAGGCGAAGCTCAGATCGCTGATCTCGAGGGACGGCTCACTCATCACAGCACCGTCACGGATAGGAGGGCCAGGAGAACGGCCACGAGGGGCACCGAAAGACCGATCCACCATTCCCGGGTGGTCGCGGGTCGATCACCGAAGACCGGCATCCTCCCGGTGAATCCCCTCGCCACCATCGCCTGGTGGACACGCTCGCCCCGCTCGAATGATCGGATGAAGAGCGATCCGGCCGACTGGGCCAGCGGGCCGTTCTGCCACAACCATCGGGGCTCGTATCCACGGGCGGCCATAGCCACCCTTCGTCGGGAGAATTCGCCGGCCACGATGTCGAGGTAGCGCACCATGAATCCGGCGATGGCCGTCAGAACCCTCGGCACCTTGATCCGGTCCAGGCCCCGAAGCAAGTCGGGAATGGTCGTTGTTGCCGAGACGATGATCGATGCCGCCACACCAAGAGTTGCCTTGGCCAGGATCGTCCACGCTCCCCACAGCCCGTCGACCGAAAGGGTGAGCCCGAGGATCTCAGTGGTCTCACCCTGTCCGAAGAAGGGAAGCATCAAGGCGAAAAGCAGGATCGGGACCTCCACGAGCATCCTCGGAGCTACGAACCCCGCCGGGAGCTCAGCGAGGATCATCACCCCGACGAGGAGGCACCCGGCCAGGAAGTACGCCCAGAAGGCCTCGGGGGGTATCACAACCACGGCCAGGACGAACACAAGCAGTGCCACGACCTTCACCTGGGCCGGTAGCCGGTGGACCGGCGTGGTCCCGTGCCGGTACAGCACGTGATCGTGATATGTCCCGCTCAGACCGGTGTCGCGCTCTTCCTTCTGATCACGACAAACGCGCCGACTATGGCGGCGCCCACACCAAAGGTGATCAGCACGCCGATCAGACCGGAGAGACGGGTGCCGGTCGTCTCGTCCTCGATTCCCGAGACTCCGTAGTCGGCCAAGGGCGACTCAGCTAGAGGGTGGTCCTCGGCCGAGTCGATGAACCCCTGATCGATCGCCACCCGCTCCAATCCATCGGGCTCTCCAGAAGCCAGAGGCGCGACCACCAGCACCAGCAAGGCAGCCACCGCCAAGCCGGCCGCCGCAAAGCCCCAGGACCCGGCCCGAACCGGTTTCTTCTCCTTGTCGAGGAGATCGAGGTCCTCTACGCCGGCGATGAGTTCGGGCCGCGTCGCCGCCACGGCCCCCACGGTCGCCGCCGAGATGAGGCCCTCACCGACACCGATCAGGAAATGGACACCGGCCATGGCGGCAAACACCGTCGCCACGTCGACATTGCCCCGCCCTCCGATGGCGTATTCGACGACGAACGCGAGAGATGAGGCGACCACCGACACCAGGGCAGCGCTGAACGTCGACACCAGAACTGTGGTCCACGACCGAGGAAGGGTCTTCACCATCACGCGGAAAACACCCCAGCCCACGAACCCTGTCACCAGGGCCATGTTGAGGATGTTGGCTCCCAACGCCGACACGCCGCCATCGGCGAGGACCAGGGCCTGGATGATCACGACCACGCTCACGGCAGTGATCCCCAGCCATGGCCCCACCAGGATCACGGCAAGGGCCCCGCCGAGAAGATGACCCGAAGTGCCTGCCGCCACAGGGAAGTTGAGCATTTGAAGGGCGAAAATGAAGGCAGCGACCAGACCGGTCAAAGCGATGCGGCTCTCCTGGAGATACGCACCCGCCCGTTTGATGGTGTATCCGAGGCCACCCGCGGCCATGACAGCGGTGCCCGCCGAACTGGCGCCATTGAGAAATCCGTCCGGGATGTGCAAGTGCTGCGCCTTTCTTGCGACCTTGTCGCAACAAGGATAGCGGAGTGGATCAGATCGTGTTCTTGGATGCACAGTCGGCGCAGAGCCCGGAAAGGGCGAAGTGGTTCAGATCGGCCACGAACCCGGTGGCCACGGTGATGGCGGCGGCCAAGTTCTCGCTCTCCTCTCGGGGAAGGGTGGTGGTCGTCCCACAACGGCGGCAGATCAGATGCTGATGACCGGCATCTTCGGCCAGGTGATACACCGAAGGCCCATGACCCATGTGCGAATGGGCGAGCAGCCCGGCAGCCTCCAGCGCTTCCAGTGTCCGATACACGGTGGATCGGTCGAGCCGCGTCCCGCTCTTGGCCCGAGCCCGGTCGTAGATGTCGGCCGCACTCAGATGCTCGTCGTGAGCAGCCGCCACGACCTCGCAGACAGCACGTCGGGCGTTCGTGATCCGATAACCCTGGTCGCTCAGAGCGCCGACCAATTTCTCGGCTGTGATGTGCACCCGGACAGGCTAAGCGCGGCCTCGAGCCGGCCGGCAGGGACGCCACTAGGTTGCCGCCAATGCCGATCGCCCTGGTCACCGGTGCCAATTCAGGGATCGGCCGGGCCACTGCGGTCGGCTTGGCCGCCAGAGGCGTCCATGTGATCGCGGCCGGTCGATCGGCGGTGAGGATCGAACCGGTCGTCGATGAGATTGCGGCCAATGGCGGTAGCGCGGAGTTCCTCGAACTGGACCTGGCCTCGATGGCCTCGGTGCGGTCTGCCGCCCAGAGGATCTTGGACACCGGTTCGAAGCTCGACGTCCTGGTCAACAACGCCGGCATCGGAGTCAATCGCCGCGGTCTCACCGAGGACGGGTTCGAGGTCCATTTCGGCATCAACCACCTGGGCCACTTCCTCCTGACCCGCGAGCTGTTCCCCACCCTGAGCCCGGAAAGCCGGGTGGTCTCATTGACCAGCGCAATGCATTTCCGGGCCCACGACATCGATTTCGCCCGGGTTCGCCGCCCCACCGTCTTCATCGGTCTCGCCGAGTACGCGACTTCCAAACTGGCCAATGTCCTGTTCATCAGAGAGCTCGCCGAGCGGCGCCCGGAGATTCGGGCGTACGCCGTCCACCCGGGCCTGGTCCGCACCCGGCTGATCCCGGGGCCGATCCGCGCCCTCTCCGCGTCGACGATCTTGAGCCCGGAACAGGGTGCAGACACGGTGCTTTGGTGCGGAACCTCGGAAGATGTGGCCTCGGAGAGCGGGCATTACTACCAAGAGCGAACCCGCCTCCCGCCCTCCGCTCGAGCCCAGGACGGTGACCTGGCCAGGGAGCTCTGGGAGCGATCGGACGAGTGGTGCGGATAGGCGCACGGGGTACCGTCCTGCTCATGGAGCCAGACCTCTACTACGGCAGCTATCTGAGACTGGACAAACTCCTCGACGCCCAGGACCTGGAGAGCACGAAGGCAGGGAGCACCGTGCATGACGAGATGCTGTTCATCGTCGTCCATCAGGCCTACGAGCTCTGGTTCAAGCAGATCCTCTGGGAGATGGACGAGGTGCGGCGCATCTTCGGCCAGACGATCGTCGACGACGCAGACATGGGAACCGTGGTCGCCCTGCTGCGACGTATCACCGAGATACAAAAGCTGCTGGTCCAGCAGGTCTCGGTCCTGGAGACGATGACTCCTCTCGACTTCCTCGACTTCCGGGACTACCTCTTCCCCGCCTCGGGCTTCCAGTCGGCGCAATTCAGACTCGTGGAGAACAAGCTCGGGCTCCGAGCCGAGGACAGGATGAAGCTGGGTGGCGCCACATATACCTCTCGCTTCACTCCCGAGGACACGAGGTCGGTGGCAGCCAGCGAGCAGGACCCATCGATATTCGATCTGGTCGAGCGATGGCTGGAGCGAACGCCGTTCCTCGACCACCAGGACTTCTCGTTCTGGGAGGCCTTTCAGAAAGCCGTCAAAGAGAGGCTGGAGGCCGACCGGGCGGTGGTGGAGTCGAACCCGAGATTGTCCGCCGAGGAGAAGGCAGCCCAGGCCAAGGACTTCGAAACCACCATGGAACAGTACGAGGCCTTGTTCGACCCGGCCAAGCACAGCGAGCAGCAGGCCGCGGGAAAGCGCCGTCTCTCCCATCGTGCCTTCCAGGCGGCCCTCTTCATCACGCTCTACCGGGACCAGCCCGCATTGCAGGGAGCATTCCGGCTGCTCGAGTTGCTCATGGACATCGACGAGGGTTTCACGACCTGGCGCTACCGCCATGCCCAGATGGTGTTGCGAATGATCGGACGGCGGATCGGGACCGGCGGCTCCGCTGGAGCGAAGTACTTGGAGAAGTCGGCGGAACGGAGCCGAATCTTCGGTGACCTGTACAACCTGTCCACTTTCCTCATCCCGAGGGCGGACCGGCCCCCGCTGCCTGCAGGCATCGTGGAATCGATGCGGTTCAAATACGAGGTATGAATCTCAAGCCTCACTTCTCCCGATTCCTCGGGGCAAAGCTTGGCCGCCTCCACTTCGCAGCGCACTCCCATCATCCCTGGCCCGATGTCTCATTCGAGGCGCACCAGCGCGCCTGGCTCGATGCAGCGGAGATGATGGACGACAAGTGGGACCACATCTTCGGGAAGGTGATCCCCGACGCCCGCACCCGAATAGCCGACGTGCTGGGCCTCGCCGACCCGGCGAGTATCACCTTTGGCCCCAACACTCATTCTTTTCTCCTCAGGATCTTCTCGTGTCTCGAGCCGCCGGTCCGAATCCTTTCCACCGACGCTGAGTTCCACTCCTTCACCCGCCAGTCGCGGCGATGGGAGGAGGCCGGGCTGGCCATCGTGGACCGAATCCCCACCGAGCCATTCGACACATTCGGCGAGCGTTTCACCCGCGAGGCCAGAGCCGGGGTCCACGACCTGATCTATCTGAGCCAGGTCTTCTACGACTCTGGCTTCGCGGTCTCCGACGTCGACCAGATCGTCTCCTCGGTGCCAGAGAACCGGACCTTCATCGTCATCGACGGGTATCACGCCTTCATGGCCCGGCCTTCGAATCTGGGCGCCATCCAGGATCGGGTGTTCTTCGTCGCCGGTGGCTACAAGTACGCCATGTCCGGCGAGGGCGCCTGTTTTCTCCACTCTCCACCGGGCTATGGGCCCCGCCCTCTCGACACCGGTTGGTACGCCGGATTCGGCCAGCTCGAATCCGGGGTAGGCCAGACCATCTCCTACGGCGGCGACGGCTCGCGCTTCTCCGGCGCGACCTTCGACCCGTCCGGCGTCTATCGAATGCGGGCGGTGCTCGGCTGGCTCGAGTCGGAAGGAGCGACGCCGTCCAGGATCCACGAGCATGCCATATCGCTCCAGGGCAGGTTCCTTGCGGGAGCGACCGCTCTCGGCGACTTGCTCGTTGGCGAGGAGGCCCGCCGAGGCAACTTCCTCACTTTCCGATCCGACCGTGCCGGGGAGATCTACCAACGGCTGCACGAGAAAGGAGTCATCACCGATTTCCGGGCCGACCGTCTTCGCATCGGGTTCGGCGTCTATCAGGACGAGGAAGACGTCGACCGGTTGTTGGATGTGCTGGCAACCCTCTAGATGACTGCGGTGCAGACCAACTCCACCTTGGCCCTTGGGTCGAACAGCTCGGCCACCCCGATCAGAGCCATCGGCGGGAAATGCTTGCCGAAGACCTGGCGATAAGCCTCCCCGATCGGACCCAAGCTCTCGCGGTAACCCGGGACATCGGTGGTGAAGATCGTCATCGAGACCAGATCGGTTGGATCCCCTCCGGCTTCTGTGATGACCGCGGCCACCGATTGGCAAGCGCGGGCGAACTGTTCGACGAGGCCGTCATCCAGCGTCATGTCCTCGTGATGACCGGTCTGGCCGGCGATGTAGAGGGTCCTGCCTTCGCCGGGCAACGCACCGTGGGAGAAGCCTCGGGCCGGAGCGAGACCCACAGGATTCAAGAACCGATGCCCGCTCATCGACCCGACCACTCCGGCGGCCGCTTGCCTGTGAAGGCCCGGTAGAACTCGGCATGGTCCTCCGTGGTCATCAGCAGTGCCTGCGTGAACGCCTCTAGCTCGATGGCGGAGCCGAGATCCATGTCCAGCTCACGGCCGATCAAGACCTTGGTCGCTCCGTAAGCCAGCGCCGGTCCCGATGCGAGGCCCTTGGCCAGATCACCCGCGGACTCCGACAGGTCGGCGTCGGCCACCGCCTTTGTCGCCAGCCCGATGGCGACGGCCCGCTCGGCATCGACACTTTCACCCAGGAGCAACAGCTCGGTGGCGCGGCCCAGCCCGACGACACGGGGCAGCAGGTACGCAGAGCCCATGTCCGCTCCGGCCAGTCCCACCCTGGTGAAGAGAAAGCTGAATGAAGCCGACTCGGCGAGGATCCTCAGATCGGCAGCAAGAGCGATGACTGCGCCCGCCCCGGCTGCCACCCCGTTGACCGCAGCGATCACCGGAATGGGAAGCCGGCGGATGCGCTCCACGACCGCCCCGGTCATCCGGGTGAACTCGAGCAGGCCTCGGGCGTCCATCTCGAGCAGCGGAGCGATGATCTCGTCCACGTCCCCACCGGAGCAGAAGCCTCGCCCGGTGCCGGTCAGAACGAGAACGCGAACGTCGTCGCGATGCTCGATCTCACCGAGAAGGTCCCTCAGGTCTGCATAGACCTCGAAGGTCAGGGCATTGAGCTTGTCGGGGCGGTCGAAGGTGACCTTTCCCACCCCGTCCGCCACCTCGAATCCGAAGTGCTCCCAATTCCTGGTGAAGTCGGCAGAGGCGCGAAATGGGCTCACAGAAGTGCGGCTAGACGCCAACCTCCTGGGTGACCACAGGCCGCGCCTCTTTGGCGGTGAGATAGGTGTATATCCCGAAGAGGAGGGAGAGACCGAGTATCGGGGTGAAAATCCGTTTCAGCGTCGCATTCTCGGTGAAGATGCCGACGGCGAACCCGAGCACCCCGGTATTGGCTCCCCAATAGATGATCCTGTTCGCCGTATCAGACACGGCGGAGGCGATCGCCATCATGGCGAAGATCAGGTTGGTCATGACCATGATGAAGTTGATGTGGTCCATCGCGACCAGCCAGGGGGCAACCTCCTCGAAAGGTGTCTCGGCGACGAAGAGGGATACCACGTAGGCCAGCAGGGCCACCCCCAGGATGAGCCCGACGATCGAGGTTCGGGCCATGACGCCGGGAATCGATCCGCTCCACTGCGACGGCGCCAGGAAAGAACGCAGTCGCCAGATGAGGATGATCAGCCCGATGACCTCCAGCGGCACGTTGGCCTGGAGCATTGCCGTGTTGTCGAGGAGCAGGCCGAGCATCCCGAGGACACCGGCGAGAAAGATCAGGCTCATCTGGACCACACCGGCCCTCGCCTCCGAAGTGGAAGGAGCACGGCCATCGCGGAGCAGCCACTCCACCATCGCGACGGCGGCGAGGATCACATAGCCAACAACCATCGCCGCGGGGTGTGCTTCGCCCAGCGAGTCGGCGTTCTCGGCGGGGACGATCTCGACCTCGGCCAGCTGCAACCCCAACAGCACACCAAGCACCGCCCCGATCACCAGGAAGAGGAGTGCCAGGGCCATACCGTATTCCGACACGGTCCAGACCTTGCCCCGGTGGGCCCGCAGCACCCAGACGAGCATCCAGACGATGGCGATGAAGGCCAGCGTGCCTCCGATCGGCCGCTGGATGCTCGACGTTGTGAGATCCACCGACCAGAAAGCCAGCACATACAGAGCGAGGGCAGCGATCGAGAGAGTGGCCAGGGAGTTGCTCGTCTTGTCATCGGCTGAGCCGAACATCCAGATCGCGCCGCCGAACACCGACAGGGTGATCCACCCCAGCGTCCCGGCGTGGACATGGGTGAGCAGCGTGTTGCGGGGTGGCTCCCACACATCGATCCCGTTGAGGATCCCGATGACCACCGTGATGACGAAGATCACCAGTGCCGCTCGGAACAGGTTGCGCACACCAGAAGGCATCGCGCCCATGGCTCGTCCCTTCTCTCGCAGGTCAGATGATTATGTCAGCGGCCCACTCAGGAAGGTGGGCAAATTGCGCCGACGAACGACACACGGGGCATTGCCAACGCTCATACTGGGAACATGACCAGGCCCCTCGTCGAGGAATGCGAGCGGCTCGGGCACGCCCTGATCGAAGTGACCGAGGCCGGAACACCGGGCCGGGTCAACCGCCCGCTGCTCAAAGCCCTGGCCGACAACGGATTATTCGACCGCCTCTTCTCCGACGAAACCGTCACCGCCACGGACCTCTGCTCGATACGCCAAGGACTGGCCCGGGTTTCCACCGAAGCCGAGACGGCATTCGCCGTCCAGGGGCTCGGGGCGATCCCTATTCATCTCTCTGGATCTCCTCAGTTGCGGGATCAGCTGATGCCGGGCGTTCGGAACGGTGAAACCGTCGCCGCCTTTGCCTTGACCGAGCCCGGAGCGGGGTCGGATGCCGCGGCACTGTCCACCGTTGCCGAGACCGACGGGGATGGCTTCCGGATCAGCGGAGAGAAGGCATACATCTCCAACGCACCTGACGCCGACATCTACACGCTGTTCGCCCGGACGACACCCGGCGCCGGATCCCGCGGGATCACGGCGTTCGTCGTCGGCAGCGAAATGGGTGGTGTGAGTGGAGAGAGGATCACGATGCTCTCCCCACATC
>JALDXP010000034.1:0-15180 GCA_032154885.1 Actinomycetota bacterium | reverse complement strand
TGACCGCGGCCAACGCCTGCCGGGTCTGTGTGGTCGAGATCGAAGGTTCCCGCACCCTCGTGCCTTCCTGCTCCCGCAAGCTCGAAGAGGGTATGGAGATCACGACCGGCTCAGACCGGGCCCGCCACAGCCGTCGCCTGGTGATGGAGCTGCTCGGCTCGGCATCGGAGCTGGACCGAGCAGGAGAACGGCTCGATCGGTGGATGACCGAAGCAGGGGCCGAGCCGGAGCGCTTTGGCGCCCCAGGGCCGGAGTCGCCACGTGAGGCGCCGGCGCCGGGACACCATCACCCGTCCAATCCCAACTTCGCTGCCACGGTGGCCGAGCCGGCCAAGGTCGAGGACGAGCTCTATGTGCGTGACTACGGCCGATGCATCCTCTGTTATCGATGTGTCGACGCCTGCGGAGTCGAGCACCAGAACACCTTCGCCATAGCCGTGGCGGGGCGTGGCTTCGACGCAAGGATTTCGACCGAATTCGACGTCGTCTTGCCCGATTCGGCCTGCGTCTATTGCGGCAACTGCATCGCCGTCTGCCCGACCGGGGCCCTGGCCGGAAAGATCGAGTGGGACATGAGGGAGGCCGGGTCTTGGGATGAATCGCGCCAGGACGTGACACGCACCGTCTGCTCCTATTGCGGGGTGGGTTGCAACCTCGATCTCCACACCCAGGACGGCCGCATCGTGAGCGTCACTTCCCCGCATGACCACGATGTGACGTTCGGCAACCTCTGCATCAAAGGTCGGTTCGGTTGGATGTACGTCAGCAGCGGCCGTGACGTCTGAGGCGGTCAGCACCCGTTCGGTGATCCAAGTCCGGGGGGAGGCCGCGACCGTCGACGACGACCTCGTGGTCGAGGAGCCAGTCGAGTTCCGACTGGATGGGACCGCCCTCGCGGTAGTCATGCGCACCCCGGGCAACGACGCCGAGCTCGCCCTCGGTTTCGCCATCACCGAGGGAATCGTCAACGGGCCCGACGAAGTGGCCTCGGTGGAGGATCTCGGGGAGGGTCGGTGGGACATCCGCCTCGCCGATGGGATCACGGTCGATCCGTCCCGGTTCCAGCGCAACTTCTACGCCACGTCTTCTTGCGGAGTCTGTGGCAAGGCGTCGATCGACGCCATCCGGGTCGCCGGGTCGGTGCCGCCTCATGGACCGGTGGTCACTCCGGATGTCCTGCTCGGATTGCCGGGGCGTCTCATCGAGCAGCAGCATGCTTTCCGCTCGACCGGTGGGATCCATGCCGCGGCCGCGTTCGAACCCGACGGAAACCTGGTGGCGGTGCGGGAGGACGTGGGGAGGCACAACGCGGTGGACAAGCTGGTCGGTCATCTCGCCACGACCCGATGGCCGATAGACCAGCTCGGCTTGCTTGTCTCGGGCAGGGTCTCATTCGAGATCGTGCAGAAGGCGGCGGTGGCCGGGCTCTCCCTGGTCTGTGGGGTCTCGGCAGCCTCGAGCCTCGCCCTCGACCTCGCTGAAGAATTCCACATGACCGTGATCGGATTTCTCCGCGAGAACAGCTTCACGATCTACACGGGCGAGGAACGGGTACTGCTTACCTGAGGTACGTAGGCCCAGATATGGGCCTACGGCGACACAGAAATGCCTAGGTCAGCCCCACTACCTCGCCTGCCTCGTCCACATCGACCTTCATGAAGCCTGGAGTCGCCCCCAACCCGGGCATGGTGCTCATCTCGCCCAGGAGCGGGTAGATGAACCCGGCCCCGACCGAAGCCCTGACCTCACGAACCGTGAGCTCGTACCCGTGCGGGGCGCCTTTCAGCAAAGGGTCGTCGCTGATCGATAGATGTGTCTTGGCCATGCAGATCGGGAGATATCCGAATCCCGACCGCTCGAAGTCGGCGATCTGGGCCTCTGCCTGTTGTGTGTATTCGACAGACCCGGCCCGATAGATCTTGGTGGCAATGGTCTCGATCTTCTCTTTGATCGGGCGGTCGAGGGGATAGAGGAAGTCGAACTGGGTCGGCTGGCTGCTGGCCTCGACTACGGCCCGTGCCAGGTCGCGCGCCCCTTCACCACCGCGGGCGTGATGCTCGGTGGTCACGGCGGCGAAGGCTCCCGCCTCCTGTGCCGACTGTCGCACCAGTTCGAGCTCGTGCTCGCTGTCGGTGGGAAACCGGTTGATCGCCACTACGACGGGCACACCAAAGCCCGCCGCTATGTCGAGATGTGCCTTGAGGTTGGCCATGCCCGCGCGGAGAAGCGGCAGATTCTCCTCGGTATAGGCACTGTCCAGCGGGCGACCGGCCACGACCTTCGGGCCGCCACCGTGCGTCTTCAGAGCTCGCACCGTCGCGACCATGACGACGCAATCCGGCCGCAGACCGGATACCCGGCACTTGATGTCGAAGAACTTCTCCATGCCCATGTCGGCACCGAACCCGGACTCGGTCACCACGTAATCGCCGAGATGGAGCGCCATCCGGTCAGCGAGAATCGACGAGTTGCCGTGGGCGATGTTGGCGAAGGGGCCGGCATGGACAAAGGCGGGCTGACCCTCCAGGGTCTGCATCAGGTTGGGATGAAGCGTGTCCTTCATCAGAACGGTCACGGCGCCGCCGACGCCCAGGTCGTCGAGAGTGATCGGAGCGCCGTCCTTGGAGAGGCCCATCACGACCCGGCCAACCCTCTCCCTCAGGTTGCGCAGCGACGACGGGTAGTCGGCGCCATCGGCGAGGGCGAGGATGGCCATCAGCTCGCTGGCTACCGAGATGTCGTATGCGCTCTCGCGGGGACGACCGTCGACCGCCCCACCCAGGCCGATCACGACGTGTCGCAGCGCTCGGTCGTTGACATCGACGACCCGACGCCAACTGATCCGGTTGGGATCGATGTTGAGACGCTTCAATCCCAGGGCATCGAGAGCCTCGGTGGTCAAGCGCCCCTCGTGGTACCACCGGGCGTCGATGGCCGCAGCCACCAGGTTGTGCGCTACCGAGATGGCGTGCATGTCGCCGGTGAGATGGAGGTTGAACTCGTCCATGGGGACGACCTGGCTGTACCCGCCACCTGCCGCGCCGCCCTTGATCCCGAACGTGGGGCCCATGCTCGGCTGTCGGATGCAGGCGATCGACCTGTGGCCAAGGGCACCGAGACCCTGCACCAGTCCGATCGTTGTGGTCGTCTTGCCCTCGCCGAGCGGGGTCGGGGTGATGGCCGTGACGTCCACGTACTTGCCGATGGGATTGCCGGCGATGCGGCGCAGGGCGTCGAGATGGATTTTCGCCTTGGTGGCGCCGTAAGGAATGACCTCTTCTTCTATGAGGCCGAGGTCCCGCGCCACGTCGCTGATCGGCTTGAGCTTGGCGGTGCGGGCGATCTCGAGGTCGCTCGCCATGGGTGGCAGCGGGTTGGACATGCCGTAGTTCTAGCGGGTTCGGGTCTGCGGGGCCCGATCTGCTGATATGCCATCGATGACGACCGCGAATCGGCCCCAAGCCATCCTGTTCGACGCCGGCGGGACCCTCATCCTCCAGGATCCGGAGGAGATGGGTCGGCGACTCGGTGTTGTGATCGACCCAACCCGGGCTCACCGCGCCCACTACGAGGCCATGGCCGAGTACTCAGATCTCCGACTCGCAGGTCAGGAGGTCGACTGGGATTGGTGGATGGAGCGCTATTTCACGATCCTCGGCGTGATCGATCCGCATCTGGCCGGGGCGAAGACAGATCACGGGTACGGGCTGTGGAACCATGCCCTCGAGGGAGCGGGAAAGGCCGTCGAGGAGCTGAGAGACTCAGGAGTGAGAGTGGCCGTGGTGTCCAATTCGGACGGCTCGGTGCGTGGTTCTCTTGGGACGGCAGGCCTCCTTGGCCTGTTCGAGTTCGTCATCGACTCACATGAAGTCGGAGTGTCCAAGCCCGATCCGAAGATCTTCCAGGCTGCCCTAGATCGCATGGACCTGGACCCTTCGAATGCGTGGTACGTGGGCGACTCGGTGTTCCATGATGTGAACGGGGCTAAGGCGGCCGGGCTCGCAGGGGCGTTTCTGATCGATCCCTACGGACTCGGCCCAAGCGACGTCTCAACTATCGGGTCGGTCGCCGAGCTCGTCTGAGAGAAGGCGCTGCCTGGTCTCCCTTGAATCTTCGAAGAACTCGGCGATCCTCCGCTCCATCTCCTCAGGGCTTACATCTTCGACGTGCTGAGCCAACCCCCATTGGTGGCCGAAGGGGTCCTCGACCCGCCCACCCTTGTCGCCATAGAACTGCAGTTCGAGGGGGTAGATCTCGCGGGCGCCCAGGGCAATGGCCCTTTCCCAGAGCGTGTCCACATCGTCTGAGTAGAGAAACATGACTGCCGTCGTCGTCCCGGCCGAAAGAGGCGATTTGGTGGGTGAGTCGGCCTGCTCGTCGCTCAGCATCACGACGGTGTCCCCGATCCGGACCTCGGCGTGCGAAATGTTGCCATCAGGTCCGATCATCGGCGGCATCGCCTCCTCCGCCCCGAACGCCGACTTGTAGAACTCGATCGCATCCCGGCACGGGCTCACGGTCAGTGAAATAGTCACAGAGCCGTACGCCTCGGGAACAGGGTTCACGTCCATGTGTGACCTCCTCCGGATGTGCTCACCCTACGCAGGAACGCCTGGCCCTACCTGACGAGCGGTGGGTTGGCGTTGCCGACGAGCTCGAGTGCCATCTCCGGGAACCAGACGCCGGCCGCCGGGTCGACCATCCCCCGAACCGGGTCCTCGGGTCCAGGCCCCCACCGGTTGCATTGCCCGTCCGACTCCCCCGGAATCTTGATCCAGAGGTAGGCGTCGATGAGCGCTTTGCCCGTGTTCAGACTTGGCCGAAGTCCGACGCCCCGATCAGGCGGGTTGCACCAGTCCTGCGGGTCACCGGCCGGGTGATCCGGCGGCGGGGCCCACGGGCCCTGTCCGTTGCGACTGGTGTCGATCACGAAATGGGTCGTGGCCACCGCCGTCCCCAAGTTGTCGACATACCACTGATCGGTGAGGCCCCATGTGGAGAAATCGTTCGGGTTGGCCGGGAAGTACTGACTTCCGCACCATGCGTAGTTGCCGAGACGCCATCCGCCGTCTTCGGGGTTGTTGGCAAACGCGATGCACCCCGATATCCATGAGCCGTACTTCACCAGACGCTCGGTCAGCTGATAGTTGGATGCGTTCACATAAAAACCGTCCGCACGCTGGACGCCGGCCTTGACCAGACGATCGGCGATGTCTCCAACACCGAGCCAGGCGCTGTGGGTGCCATCGAGATAGACGCTGACATTTCGCAGGGACGACAGGACATCGACCGCGTAATTCAGCGCCGCATACCGGTCCTCCGGCGTCGCCCCCGGCTGAGGATCGCCGCCGTCATCACGAGGCTGACACCATTCGGCATTGCCGTTGATGTCGATGTTGAAGGGGATTATCCCAAGGCCGTCGGGTTCGAGGATCACTATCGCCTCGCTCCTGCCGATCCCTTTCGCGAAGCCGTCGACCCAAGCTTTGTACGAAGCGAGATCCAGGGCGCCTCCGGCCGAGAACTGGGAACAATCTCTGAAAGGAACGTTGTAAGCGACCAGGACCGGGACGCTGCGGTCCCGACGGGCATCACGGATCACTTCGGCGACCTCTCGGCGGACCTCGTTGGGTGAGCCTCCGTTGAACCAAACCGAGGACGGCGTCCGGACCATCTTCGAGATCAACCGTGCTTCGAGCCGTTGGCCGCCGCGCCGCAACTCCTTGATCTGGTCCAGACTCCCCGGGCTCGGAGGTGGGGTGTAGAGGTCATCGGAATCCCGGTGATCGGCCGTGGCTGGTGCCGCCGTCAGCAGGGAGACCGAGAGTGTCAGGGCAAGGGCGATGAGCCGGGAAGCTCTCTTAGGCCGCATATTCTTCCCTTCCGTCGTTGGGAGCGCTCCCAGCCCTCAGACGCTTCAATCCAAGCAGATGAGGCGGGCGATTGCGCGAACTACGGTTCCCTCACCATGGGTGATGACAAGTTCGATCGATAGTCGTCGAGTCGGTCTCACCCAACTAAGGAGTCCAGTCATGGGTTTGCGCGACAGACGTCAAGGTCGGCGAGAAGAGCGTCAGGAGGACCGCCAGGAGTTCGGCGTCGGCGGAAGCGCCGTGCATTATCAGATGCGGGAGAAACTGGTCTCCATCGGGGATGACTTCTGGATCGAGACCGATCGGGGCGAACGGGTGTTCAAGGTCAACGGCAAGGCGCTACGGGTTCGAAGCACACTCGTGTTCGAGGACCCTCAAGGCAACGAAGTGGCCAAGATCCAGGATCGCCCGGTGCGGGTGAGAGAGGTCATGGAGGTCGAGGGTGCAGACGGGTCGACAATGGCCACAATCAAGAAGGCGATGATCACGCCGCTGCGGGAGAGATTTTCGATCACGACTGCGAGCGGAGTGGAATTCGAAGCGCAGGGGAATCTCGTCGACCACGAATACGAGATCTCCAACGGTGGTGACAAGGTCGCCGAAGTGTCGAAGAAATGGTTCCGGGTTCGCGACTCTTATGGTGTCGAGATAGAGCCCGGTCAGGATCCCATTCTGATACTCACTGCCACCGTGGCCATCGACATGATGGCCCACGATTGACTGTTCCCTAGACGTACCCGTGCTTGCCCAGCCATCGTGCTCCGAAGGATCCTTCCAGTGCTGGTAGGTAGAAGGTGATCAGTCGATAGGCCACCGTCACAGCGAACGCGGTCGACTGATCGACACCAAACGCGACCAGCAAGGCCGTCATGGTCGCCTCGGCAACACCGACGCCTCCCGGGATGGGCATGAAGCCGGCCAGGAGGCTGGTCCCGGCGGCAGCGAACAAGGCTGAGCCGTAACTCAGGTCAGACCCGACTGCCTGCAAGGTCAACCAGAGTGTGATCCCCAACACATTCCAGTAGACGAAGTTGCTCCCCAGCAGGCCGAACGCCCGCGACGGTTGCTGGAGCACGACCTTCAAGGCGCCCCACGCCTCTTTGACCACAGGGACCACACGGTCCCGAAGCTTCTTGATCTTGAGAACGGTGACCACCAACCCGACCGCGACCAGACCCACGACCCCGAGGATCAGGAGCCACGGCACATCGGCAGGGTCTATGCCGATACCGAGGTCTATGTCGCCGAAGAGCAACAAGAGAACGAGGATCGCTGCCTGGACGAGGAACCCGGAGAAACCGTCGATGGATCCTTGAACGAGGGCCACGGGCACCGTCAGACCGAATTTGGTGAGAAACACGGTGTTCATCGCCACGCGGCCGGCGGCGCTAGGTATGGCCAGGCTGACGAACTGGCTGGCCGTCTGCAACGTCAGCAACGGCCAGAACGGCAGTTTTACCTGCACGGCACACATCGTCGCCGTGGCCTGGGGGAAGAATTGAGTGTGCCCGACGATCAGCGCCAAGACGAGCAGCGGCCAATCCGCCGATTCGAGGACAGCCCATATCTCGGCGTAGTCGACACTGGTGAACAGCGGTATGAGCGCCCACGCGACCAGGAAGAGGAGCGCTGCCATGATGAGGTTTCTCGCCGTGACCCGGCGCAGCTTCACCGGCTCCGGCATCTCGGATTCGGTGATATCGGTCACCTTCGAGCTCAGGGATGACATCAAGTTCTTGGGCTTCTCCGTGAGGCGCCGGGTCGTGGGGCTCACCGCAGGCACCTGGAGGTAGGGCAAGACGGCTACGAGTTGCTCGCGCCCCAATCCCTCGAGTGCAGTCCGGACGGCCCTCTCCTCTCCGACCAGCACGGCGAGCGAGAAGAGAAGCTCGACGATGTCGGTTGCCCGATCGGATTCATCCGCAGAGAGAGAACCGAGGGCGAAATCGGTGATGATCGGCCCATCCGGGCCCACGTGGACTGCCGACGCATCCAGGGAGCCGTTGCTCAATGACGCCTCCTGCATGAGACCCACCTGCTCCCACGTCTCGATGAGGAGCTCGTCGGTGACATCGCTCGGGTCCATGTCGGGCAAAGCGGTGCCGATGCCGCGGAAGGAGATGAGGGAGACCTCCGAAGTGGGGCTCCCCACAGCCGCCAGTTGTGGCACCCGCACTCCAGCGCGATCCGCGACGATCGTGATCAGTGCCTCGTGCTCGACTGCCTGGAGTCGTGAGTAGCCGAGGGTCGTGCTCGATTCGCGATACCAGAGTGTGTGCCAGAGCTTTGCCACGAGCCGTGACTCGACGGCATCGCGCCCGTGCACCTTGATGTCGACGACCTCGTTGTCGACGTCCCGGCCGACGAAACGAATGACTCCCCACGTCTGGTAGGGCGCTGGCTCTAGCGCACTGACTGGGACACCGAGCTTGGAAACGGCTGCTGCCACCGAGTTGGGGTCGGGGTACCCCCGCGGCGACCCAACGATGGCCAAGAGAAGACCGGCTGAGAAGAGACCGATCCCGAACGAGCCGATGATGTGTGTCGGGGTGCCATATCCCAGACTCACCGAAGCGATGGCAGTCGCGACTATGGCAAGCCACCCCAAACGTCGGAGAGGTCGAGTGACGTGGGGGCCAATCACCACGAGGATGGCGGTCACCATGCCCACCCTCAGTACGGGGAACCTCGGCGCGGGATCCTCCAATCCGATCTCGGGGAAGACGTAAGGCCAGGCGTCGTTGATGATGAACGAGAGAATCACCACCAGCACCCCAGCCGTCGCGCCTGCGATCAACAGATCACGTAGCGCGGGGCGCCGCTCCGAGCCTCCCGCGACCAGGGCGGCCAAAACGATGACGACGTAGATCAGGCTGGTTGCGTAGCCGACCTCGAGGAGGACAATGACCCACGATGGGCTGGCCTGCACCAGCTCGGTGAGTGCTTGCGCCCATGAGGAGATGCTTTCGACGTTGATGGTCGCCCAAACGACGAGGAACAGGCCAAGGACCGCCTTGAAGACATCGCTTGGCCGACGCACCCTGGGCTGGCCTCCGGACGTGACGAAATATGACGAAGGCCCAACAGCGAGTGATTTGATCGTGTCCCTCCCGGGTCTCGTCAGGTCTTGATCCTGCAAGCTACGTCAGAGACGCCGCGCAGTGCGTCATCCGACGCAGTTGACCAAGACTGACACCAGGAGGGACTCTGCCCTAGCTATCGACCGACGCTTCGGCAGCCTCCGCCTCGATCTCGGCCGCATATCCCATAAGCATCCCAAGCCCGATCAAGTCTTCCGCGGACAGGCTGCGATGGGCGAGGACGACACCACCGGCATCACGGACCGCATCCCGCAAAGGAACCGCCCAAAGATGCTCAAAAGCAATCACCAGCGCAGAACTTCCGTCGGGGAGCTCGTCGATCAGGTCGGCAGCGACCGACTCGGCAACGGTCATCGCATCTGCGTCGACCATGGCTCCAGCCTCGGCCATCGCCAATGCCCCTTCCTCTCCGGCCACTCCCAGCCCGACCAGGGCGGCGACTGCTGAACGCAGCTCGGCCCTCTGCTCATCGTCGAGACCGGACACCGACACCACATCGATGTCATCGCCGTCGCGCGTCACAAACACGGCATCAATAACCCGAATCTGTCCGACATCACTGAGACGGGCCAGCTCTTCGGCGATCCGACCCTCGAACATCTCGCTGTCCGGGAAACCGATCACCAACCCCTGAATAGGTCCAATCGTCATGCTGACATACCTCCTGCTCGACCTACGCCGCCGGTCGACGGCAATTTCCATTCCTGGCCACACGGCCATCTCTCGCCACACCCAGATCGAACCATACGCTTACGGAACCGGGCAGGCACACGGTCGCACTGGCCCTCTCGGAACTGGCCCTAGACGCCGACTCTTTCCGGCGAGGACGGATGCGGAGTTGGCAGGGTGTGGGTGGTCGCCGCAGCGGCAGCGGCGTAATCCACGGCCATCGGCGCCGGCGGCCGGTGCCGACCGGCCAACCAGGCCAGGAGAATCCCCGCGGCCGACGTGATGGTGAGAAACACAGCAGCCGCTCCCACCGCGGCGGCCAGCCCGTCGCCGGTCGAGGCGCCGGCGGCGATCTCGTCTGCGCTGACGCTGGAGTAGAGCGTGGCGACCACCGCGGTCCAGACCGCAGCTCCCACGTAGCGCGCCATGTTGGAGATCCCGGAGGCGGACCCGACCTGCTCCTCAGGTACCGCACTGGTGGCAACCGACGAGCACGGCCCGTTGGACAGCGCCATGCCGGCGGCGACGGCAATCAGGGGGAACACGAACGCGGCGTATTCCCACGACGATGAGATCCCGATCAGCACAGCGAACCCGACGGTCATGATGACGAAACCGAGACCCACCACCTGCCGGGTGCCCATCTTGGTCGCGAACCGTGGGACAAGCGGTGCGAGAACCACGAGACCAACGGTGGCAGGCAGAGTGGCCAGGCCGGCCTGGAGAGCTGTCATCCCGAGCGTGGCCGGGTCCTGGAAGTAGAGGCTGAAGACGAACATGAGCCCGTTGATCGTGCCCGCCCCGATCAGGATCCCCAGCGTGGCCCCGATCAGGGCCCGGTTCTTCATCAAGTTCAGGTCTACCAATGGCGAATCGGAGCGGCGTTCCACGTAAACGAAGGCGATCGCGGCCACGATCGAGACCAGGAACGAGCCGAGTGTCGCGGGGGAGGTCCACCCCCATTCGGATCCCTTGCTCACCGCGAGTATGAACGGGGCGAGTATCGCGGCCACGAGGAAGGTGCCGAGCCAATCGATGCTGCGGGATCGATTCGGGTCCAACGATTCCTCGACTCGGCGCAGAGTCATAGGCACGCAAAGAGCGGCGATTCCGGCGTCGATCCAGAACAGCGCCTGCCACCCCGCCGTGTCGACGAGGACCCCGCCAACCAGAGGTCCGGCGGCGGCGCCGATCGCCGACGCCGCGCCCCAGTATGAGACGGCTCTGAGGCGCTCCGCCCCGGAGGAGGCGACGGTGAGCAGGCTCAGGCCACAAGCCAGAATCGTCGAACCCGCAGCCCCTTGGATCGCACGCCCGCCGATGACACCGGCGGCAGTATCGGTCATCGCGATCAAGGCACAGGAGACAATGAACAGCGCCAGGCCGCCGAGAAAGATGCGGCGGCGGCCAAAGACGTCACCAAGGGCGCCAGCCGTGACGATGAAGGCCGCCCCCACCAATGAATAGCCGGTGACCGCCCACTGCAGGGTGCTGACCGGGGCACCGACATCCTCTCCAATCGAGGGAAGCAGTATCGACACCGCAGAGGTGTTGGCGTTTACGACCAATGCCGAAATGCAGGTGGCGAGGAGGACACCGAGACCCGCTTTCACATCAGTGCTGCTGACATCCGGTGCCGGATCGGGGTGCGTCACTGCATCGCGATCCTATGCGTCTCCATCACCACGATCGGGCCCGGCTTCCTTTCGCTTCCCCGGCTCGGCCTCGCCTTCCCCGAAGGCCGCATCCCAGCTCGACGGCATCAGCTGGAAGGGGAGCAGATCCAGGGCGGGACGCACGGTGTGGCGGTACAAGGGCTTGACCGCACCCACCAGCAGATAACCGCAGAGAACGCCCACCGCGATGGCGACCATGGCGCCCACCGTCCCCAGGAAGTCCTGCACCCCGAGCATGGGACCCGACGCTATGTACTCCGTGACTCCGATCAGGCCGAGGGCACCCGGGACCAGTAGCCAGAACCCGGGAAGGAAGGACACGAGGGCCGGAGGACCGAACCTGGTCCGCTCCACCAGACGCGCGGTAGGTGTCATGGCGAGGGCGCCGATAAACCCACCGACATAACCACCGAAGAGGGCGCTGCCGACCTGCTGACCGACAAACGCCGCAAGGAGAACCAGGAAGAGACCGGGCAGCGAGCCCGACGGCGCCGAGTGGAACACAGCGACGCCGATCCCGAAGACAACCATGCCCAGCCATGGCGCCCACCACCCGATCAGGTTCTGTGGGACGTTCACCAGGACCTCCACCGACGGCAGACCGAAGGCTTCGGCCGCGCTCACGATCCCGAACGCGAGCAGGACGAGTTGCAACCCCCCGGAGACCAGACGGCTGGCTCCCGCCACCATCTCTGCAGCCGAGAGCTCGATCACCGCCATGGTGAGAGCAGCGCCAGGAAGAAAAGTGACGAGTGGAGGGATCATGGTCCGCAAGTTGGCATTGGCCCATCCCTGATTGGCGAGCAGGAAGGTGAGCGCCGACACGACGAATGCCGCAGCAACGGGCATCAAGGTCTGCGCCGGCACCCAGTTCGCCCCAATGAGCTTGAGGACGCCAACTACCAGCCCGAAAACCGCGGCCAACGCCACATCAGACCAGGTCGGCTGAAGGATCAGGCAAATCCCAACGGTAAGCACAACGTGTCCGGCCAATGTGGAGATGGTCCGATACTTCGAGGGACGGGCAATGACCTCGAGCACCTGACGGCTTGCTTCGGCGGGATCGATGTCCGCCCTCGTCGCCCGCTTGAGGATGTCGAAGAGAGCAGACGTCTGGTCGAGTCGGAGCACGCCTCTGAGCTGAGGAGTGGGCTCCAGGGTGGCGGGTCGGCTCGGATCGAGGGCGACGACTACAAAAGTGGGCAAAACGGCGAACCGGGCCCTTGTCGCCCCGTAGGCCGCGGCCACCGCCTGGAGGTGGCCCTGGACCTCGTTGACGGCCTCCCCCGCCGCGGTCAGGGCACTGCCCAGGTAGAGGAGCAACTGCTGTAGCTCCGCGTCGTGGTCAGCGTCCGACGGCAGGCTGTCGTGTTGGGGCTCGGCCACGGGAAAATCATGGCACGACTTCGCAACAGGTGAATGCACCGTTGACTCCCCAACCGACGTGGTGTAAAAATGAAGTTGATTGGCGATAGATGGCGTCGCCGATGCGCACCACGAGGAGGTCGAGTCATGATGGAGTCGAGCTTGTACGAGAGGCTTGGTGGCGTGTTTGCCATTGCCGCAGTGGTGGACAAGTTCAGTGACGCGCTGATCGAGAACCCCATCGTCGGCCAGGGGTCGAGCAATCCGGCTCTGCGCGAGTGGCACACGAACAACCTGGGCCGGCTTCCCGGTCTGAAATTCATGCGAACACTGTGGGTATGCAACGTCTCCGGCGGGCCGTTCGAGTACACCCCGACCGAGCCGGGGAGCACGACTCTGGGACTCGAAGAGGCTCATCGCGAATTCCGGATCACTCCCGACGAATTCGACGAAGTGGCCGCCGAACTGGCAAGGACGCTCGACGCCTTCGAGATCCCGCAACAAGAGAAGGACGAGGTCTTGGGTGCTTTCGCCGCACACAAGGACGAGGTGACCGAAGGCTCCATGGCCAACGCCTAGCTCTCGATCGAGACGGCGTTGACAGGCTCAGGGACCGCTCTTGGTTTGAGCGGGTAGCCTCGCTGGCATGGAGAGCGAACGGCGAACCCCAACTACCTCGATCAGGGGCCTCTGGAGGCTGGTTCTTGCGGTCATCGGGGTTGTCGCAATCATCCAGGAGCTTCGGAAGTCGCCGAGTGAGAGAACCTGGACCGGGAAGGTCGCCGACTTCGTGCCTTACGACTTTCGCATCCCGACCATCGAGCGAGTGCGCAGCACGTACTGGAATCCGGATGGCCCGATCATTTCAGGGAAGGTTTTCGGTGTTGGCTGGGCACCCAACTTCGGTGCGCTGGCAACCCTGGTAGGAATTCGAACAGGTGCGGACCAAGCCCAATCTGGTAAATAGCCGACGACGCTCACCGATGCGGCGTGGCTGCCTCGAAACCGTCCAGGAGAATGCCGAGCCCGCTTCGGAGGTTGACCAGCGACTGCCGTTCGACGTAGCTCGAGCCATCGTCAGAGCCGGGTAAGTCGGACTGTTGGGAGAGCAGCCAGATGGTGTTGGGGAATCGATCTCCGAAATCCTGCACGTTCTCATCGAGTCCGGCTGACGTCGTCCGCCACCAGTCCTCTTCGGTCATCCCGCTCGCCACTTCGGCTTCCCGCGCTTCAGCGATGGTGAGCGCCGTCCCCCTCACTGCGTAGAAGAGCAGTCCGACAAGACGCCGCATTCGATCTGGATTCTGGTGGGTTGTCCGCAAGACCCCGACGAGGGACTCGAGAACGCGTTGCTCGTTGGGGCCGAAGACCGGGCGGGCATAGGAGACACGCAGCGCCCAAGCGTGTCGCACGAACAGGGCGACGAGATCCTCAGCCCATGCGATGGTTCGTTCTCGCCATTCGCCTTCACCACGCTCGCAGTCGGAAATCTCCGCATGGATGGCGTCGTAGGCAAGGGCTACGAGCGAATTCTTGTCCGGGACATAGCCATACAGAGCCATGGCGGTGACCCCAACTTGTTCCGCCACAGCCCGCATCGTCAGACCGACCGACGGATTGGAATCGGCGACCGCAATCGCAGCCGCGACGATTGCGTCGATTTCGAGCCGCGGCTTCGGCCCGCGAGACGAAGAGACTGGCTCCGCGACCTCGGATCGCCACAGCAGCGCCATCGTTCGATGGGTTCTGTTCGGTGGGACCATCTCTATACGCCGTATAGTATCAGTCGGCGTGCTCCAAGGCGGCATCGAGGAGAGATATGACCACTGCAACGTTGCATGACGGCAAATTGATAGACGTTGAGATCCAGGGTGAGGGCCCGTTCCTGCTCCTCCCGGTGAACCCGACGCCGGTGGAAGGTGAGGCTGCGGAGGAGATGCTCAGGTGGGGGGCCGACCCCGCTTTGGGCCGTTCACTGATCAACGGGTTGCGGGACATGGTCACCGTTGTCGCCTTTGACTACGAGGGACATCTGCTGGCCGCACCGAAGCCAGACACCCTCACTCCTTCCAACATCTCCTCCGACCTGCTCGCCGTAGCCGATGCCGCAGGGGCCGGAACCTTTGCCTACTACGGATACTCGTGGCTTGCCGTCGCCGGGATGCAGCTAGCCATACGCACAGACCGCCTTACAGCGCTCATCGTGGGTGGCTTCCCGCCCCTGGATGGGCCGTATGCCGAGATGCTGGATGTGACGGCTGCCACTCATCGAATGGCTTCCCAACCTGGCCCCGTACACCCTCCTACCGACGGACCCTCGGAACCGGGCGATTGGTCCACTGTCGAGTTCGATATGGCCGAGCCTCAGGCCCGTCAGTTCCTCACGCTCTACACGAAGCTCCAGGACTTCGATGAACGCCGCGCCCTGTCACAGTTCGACCGTCCCCGACTGTGTTTCGCCGGGAGCGAAGACGAGATCGTCTACGACGAACGGTG
>JALDXP010000033.1:0-15240 GCA_032154885.1 Actinomycetota bacterium | reverse complement strand
CACCAGCGACACGGCCCCGCCGAGCAGGATGGCGACGATGCCGAGAAGCGCGACCCAGCCCAACCATTCAGGGAGAAATCCAAACGGGTTGACCGTCTGAGTCGACGATTCGGCACCCCCCAGAGTCTCGGTGAACGCCGTGGAAGCCAGGAGGATCGGAAGCACCCAAACGGCGGCACGTCCTGCCCTGACCCAAAAACCGCTGCCCGCGGGCAGATGCCCGGAGGGAAAAGTAAGAGTCAGGATCGCGAAGAGCACAAACACCAGAGCCCAACCCCAGCTCGCCACCCAGGCAGCGAACAATGGGGAGACACCCGGGAGGCCAATTAGCGCGTCGGCCCACAAGACAGCCAAACCGATCAGGATCAGTAGCCAGCCTGTGAGGTGGCCGTCGCGACGTATGACGATCAGACCTCCGATCGCGGCATAGATCAGAAACCCGAAGGCAGCGAAGCTGGCGTCCGCGAGCCGATCCCCAAGAATCAACTGAACGACGGAGAGGCCAAGCCCGGCCACGACTAGGAGGCCAAGCAGGGCCCAACGGGCCCACTGATTGGGCCCAGCCGACGTCTCGGTCGATCCCGTCAGGGGTACCACCAGGCCATTCTGCCCGGGCACCGTTACGAAAGCGCTACAGCGTCCTGCTCAGTGACGAACACCCATACGGGCCAATGCCAAGGCGAGGCGATCCGACCCCCATCCGGGTCGGAGAACCTGAGGTTCGCCGAGTCAGACGGCAGCTAGGGCCGACGACTCGTCGTCGAAGATCTCGATCGCCTCGTCGAGACGCGTGAGCGAGAAGATCTGGCAGTAGTGATCGGTCAGGCCGTAGGCCATGAGACGATGCCCACTCCGCTGGGCACGGATCAGCGTGGTGACCAGGAGGCCGATTCCTCCACTGTTCATGTACTCGAGACCCTCGAAGTTGAGCACGACGGCGGTCACCCCGCCCTGCGAGGCCTCGTCGTGTGCTGCCGAGATCTCCTTCTCGGAGAACCCGGTGATCTCACCGGTGATGTCGATGACCCTGACTGTCGGAGTCGCCTCCCTCACGGTCATCGTCACATTGGCTGTTGGCATGTCCTCCCTCTCCTCACCCGGCCGCGACTGCGGCCGTCTCATCGTCATAGATAGTCATGAAATCGGACAAACGGGTGATGTTGAACACCTCCCGATAGTGCTCGGTCAGACCGAAAGCGCCGACCTCACGGTCCTCCGCTCGAGCCATGGCCAGTACCCCGACTATGACCGCGATCCCGGTGGAGTTGATGTAATCCACCCCCCGGAAGTCCATCAGCACCCGCCCTGGATTGGCGGCCGCTTCCTCATAGGCCAACTCCAGGTCCTGCTTGGCTGCCCGGTTCACGGTCCCGCTCATGACCACTACCGAACCCTCGTCGGTCCTGGTCACCGTTGCCTCGAACACGCTCTCCATCAGGAGGCTCCTTCCCTGTTCATCACGAGCTCAATCGTGTGGGTTGCACCGTCACTGGTCGAGCGCACTTCGTCGACCATCTTCTCGATCAAGAACAGACCCCATCCGCGAGGGGTTTGCTCTCCGGCGAGCTTGGCATCGAGGTTGGGCACCGTCGCCTCCGGGATCAACCGATCGCCACCCCGATCGCTGACCAGGACACTGACGGATTCCTCGTTGGCGCAAACCTGAACATCCACGTCGAGCTCGGCGCGATTCTCGTTGCCATGCTCGATGGCGTTCATCACCGTTTCGCCAACAGCGGTCTTGAGCCGCTCGAGCCTTGCCGGCTCCAAACCGAGCTCGTCGACTGCCGCTGTCACCTTGGCGATAGCGATGCGCTCATTTCCCTCTTCGCTGGGTACGGCGAACTTGGCCAAGACCTGACGCCGATCCTCGAATGTCTCTGCAGACATCTGAGCCGAGGAGGTCCGCTTCACAACGACAAGAGTGATGTCGTCTTCCTGCTCGGCGCCCTCACCGGTAAAGGCCTCGAGTTCGGCGACCACGGCGTTGAGGACGTCGTCATTTATCGGTCTCCGGGCGACGCGGTCCATGAGCCGGGCGAACCCATACATCTCTCCCTCGGCGTTGTGAGCCTCTGTGATCCCGTCACTGGTGAGGACCATCACTTCGCCTGCCGACATTTCGTACCTGGTCTCGTCGTAACCCATCCCCGGCATGAGCCCGAGGGGCATCCCCGTTGCCCTCAACTCGAGGACCCCACCATCGTGGCGCACATAGGGCAGGTTGTGTCCGGCGTTGGCGAACACCACCTCCCCGGCCTCGGTATCGATGATTGCGTAGAGACAGGTCACGAACATGGCAGGCGGGATCTCCGGCACCAGGCCATCGTTGACATCGGCCAGCACGGCCGACGGAGAGGTATGACGCTGGGCTGCGGCACGCAGCATCGATCGACAGGTGGCCATCACCAGTGCGGCAGGCACACCCTTGTCGGTCACGTCCCCGATGACCACGCCCAGCCGGCCGTCCTCGAGGGCGATGAAGTCGTAGAAGTCGCCACCAACCGCCCGCGCCGGCCGGTAGAAGGCATCCACCTGCCAGCCGGCAATGGCCGGCAATTCCTTGGGGAGGAGGGTCTGTTGGATGAGCGCCGCGACCTGGAGCTCCTGGTGGATGCGCTCCCGCTCCTTGGCCTCGGCCTGCTGCTCACGGACCAGCTGCGCCACTTTCATGGCCGGCGCCACCTGTGAGGCGAGACTGCCAAGGAGTCTGCGATCATCGGTCGAATACGGCTGGTCGGAGAGCCGGGGACCGAGGTAGAGGCTCCCCAGAAGCTCCCCCTGGCCGATCAAGGGCACGATCAGCTCCACACCGGCTGCTTTGAGTGCGTCGACTGTCTCCGATTCCAGCTCGAGGTCACGAAGGACGACGGGGCCACCTGTGGACAAGAGGACTGTCTCCAATGGATCCCCAACCGGGATAGGGATGGCCTCGATCAACCGGGTCTTCGACTCCGGGATCTGTGTTTCGTCCCCAACAGGTGTCTCTTCTTCGGCTCTGCGCCGTCTCATCAGCTGAACCATGGTCTCATTTCTATCTCTCCATCGTCCCGAAATCGTTACGAACCCATACCGAGATCGATGTCGGGTGCATCGTCTCCGATATCACGTCGACCCACCCACCTACAACCGTTTCCGGGTCGACGTCCTGTCGCAATGATCCCGAGAAACGCTCCATGACCTTTTGCGCGTCGTAGCGCGATCGATTGAAACGTCTCTCCACCCACGCCTGAACCCGTCTTCGCAAAGGATTGAAGAGGGCGGCAACGGCAAGGGTAGAAGCCGCCACGGACAACGAGGAGTCCGAGGGGAGGAAATTGGTCATGGCAGTCAGTCCGAGCAGGTACACCCCGGCGAGCACGCCGATCACCACGACATAGGACACCGTCCGGGACAGGATCCGATCGATGTCGTAGAGGCGATATCGCAACACGGCGAAGAGAATCGATATCGGTATCGCGGCCACAGCCAATGAGACGACCCACCAGACGGCTTGGTTGGAATCATCCGACATCGCTCCAACCACGTATGCAACGGCAAGAAGACTCGTGGCTGCGAGCAGCCACTTGATTTGTTGCCGCTCCATCGAACCGGCTCTCCGAAAGCGAGCCACGACCGAGATGGTGGCCGGGATGACGGAGACGAAACCGAGAATGAATCCGGCGTCGACGAGGGGATACCACCGCGTCGGGCTGAGCAGCTCAGCGTCCACGAGTATCTCCAGCGGCAGCCCCCAGAGAAGACCTGCCCCGATCACGGTCGACACCGCGCCGATCACGGGCCCGAGGCCGATGACACGCCACCAGCCGAGCGGTTTCCCGGTAGGGAAACACAGAATCACCAGGGATACCCCTACGAGGAACAATGCGCCGGTCCAGGATCCGAGCCAACCAAAGAAATAGGCCAAGGGCAGGGACTCGCTTGACTCGAGCGAGACCGTTGCATATCCCCTTCCGAACAAATACAGAACCCAAGCCGAACCGGCCACCAGGGAGAGGGGGCCTATCGAGTTTGACGGCACCTTGAGAGTGAGGATTCCTCCAACCACCACGGAGCACACCGAAGCGAAGAGGATCCCCACCATGGAGTCGAGATCGCCCGGAAAGGTCAGCCATGCGATTGCTGCAAGGATCATCAACAGGGCCCAGACGATGATCACAAGCCTGAGGAACCTGGATGTCATCGCTCTCGCACCCATACCCCGGCCGCTGCCGGCTGCATCGTGGCCGAGACCACCCCGACCCAACCTTCGATGACACGAACCGGGTCCACCTGATCGCGCAGTGAGCTGGAAAAGCCGTCCATGATCTTCTGGGCGTCGTAGCGCGATCGATTGAACCGACGGTCTACCCAGATCTGAACTCGCCTCCTCAGCGGATTGAACAGCGCGGCCACGGCCAGTGTCGAGGCCGCGATTGTCAGATCGCTGTCCGTGTCGAGCAGTGAGCTGCTCGCGGTCACCGCGCCGACGAAGACCGCTGCCAGCAGACCCACCACCAGCAGATAGCTGACCGTGCGGGAGACGAGTCGGTCGATTTCGAAGAGGCGAAACCGAGTGATCGCCACGGCGATGGACACCGGCACACCGATGGTGATGATCATCGTTATCAGCGTTGTGAAGGTCTGGGCAAGGGCTGTATCCCCGAACGCGATGCTGACGACGATCAGCGAGACCACGCCCAGGACCAGCACCAGTACGGGCCCGGCAATCTGACGACGAACCATTGCGGAGCCCTTGATCAAGCGGTAGAGGAGGGGCAGAAGACCGAGGACCAGGATGACCGCGATGAAGCTGCCCGCCACCACGCTCAAGATGATGATGGCGGCGGCATGAGCCCAAGGCCACCATGGCCGGCTGTAGCGCCCATCGGGGAACAGCGTCAATGACGAGAACAGGGCCAGCAATCCCGCATCGAAGACGATCTCAGACGGCGTGACCAGGCCGGGGAAGTCGAGAGTCTCGGCTATCTCCTGAAGCGCAACTCCAGCCCCCACCAGCAGCGGGCCGAGGATGAAGAGCCAACCCACCGCATTCGCCGGAATCCGCCGAGCCAGGAACACGCCGACAACTGGGAAGGCGAAGAAAGACAACGCCCACAACTTGTCGAGCGGGCCAGTGACTTCATCCGAGCCGCGATCAAACCAAAATGCCATGCCCCAGGCGACGATGGCCAAGATCAAGAGCGCCCAAGGCAGGATCGCGACGACTCTGGCCCTCATCGTGACTGCCGCACCCATACACCGGCAGCAGCGGGCTGCATGGTCTCGGCGACCACGCCGACCCAGCCGTCGACCACCTCGTCGCTGTCGACCCGATCGCGAAGAGACTCGGCGAACTGGTCTACAACACGCTGCGAGTTGTACCGGGAGCGGTTGAAGCGCCGGTCCACCCACGCTTGCACCCGCTTCCTCACCGGGTTGAACAGCGCAGCAGCGGCCAGGGTGGAGCCGGCCACGGCCAGGTCGCTGTTCGTCTGGAAGAGTGAGCCCGCCACTGCCACGACACCGAAGAACACCGCCGCCAGCACACCCACCACCAACAGATATGTCACAGTCCGAGAGATCAGACGGTCGATCTCATATAGGCGGTAGCGGAGCACCGCGATGCCGATGGCGGTCGGGATGGCGCCTCCAGCCAGCAACCACAACCATTCGGTGAAGCCGTCCTCGGGGATGAGCCCGAGGCTGCCCGCGGCAATGATGAGGAAGAACGAGAACGCGCCCATGAAGAGCCACCGATACTGGAGCCGTTCCACACCGGCGCTCCGCCGCCATCGAAAGACCACCATCACGACCGCCACGAGGATGAAGGCGGCAACCATTACGAACCCTCCATCACTCGTGATCACCGAGGTGATATCCCCCAGCTCTGGGACCGATAGTGGGCTGGGCAGCCCCGAGTCCTCCATTGGGGCAGGGTCCAACGCGAATGCGGCTGAGGCAAGGGCGGCGAAACCGATGACGAACCAGCCGGTGACGCGCTCGGCCTTGCCTTCATAGGCCCCGGAAGGGAATACGAGCAAAAGCCACACCATCACCAGCCAGGGCAGCCCCCCGAGAGTGCTGTCCCCCAACTCGAGCCAGGAGGCGGCCGTATCGCTCGGAACGATGGCACTGAGGGTAAGCATCACGAAGCCGGCTCCCCACATGAGCCCGGTCAAGAGGGCCGCCGCCCCTACCCCGTTTCCGGGCCGCTTGAGCAGTATCAAGTACCCAACCGGCGCCCACAGGATCCATGCGATCGGCCATAGCCTGTCGTCTTCGGCCAGTGCAGGCCCCAGAGCCCCGGCGAGGATGCCGCCGGTGGCCACGATCAAGGCCAGTGTGAGCCAGATCTTCCTCACGACGGCTCCCTGACCCAGACCGACACCGACGCCGGCTGCATGGTCTGGGCAACCACCCCAACCCAGCCGTCCACCACTTCCTCGCTGTCGACCCGGTCACGCAGTGATCCGGCGAAGCGGTCCATCACCCGCTGGTGGTCATATCGGGAACGGTTGAACCTACGATCGACCCAGGTCTGGACCCGTTTCCGCACCGGATTGAACAGGGCTGCGGCGGCCAGGGTCGAGCCGGCCACCGCCAGCGGCGAGCCGTCGGGAAGGAACGAGGTCATTGCGGTCAGACCGACGAAGTAGGCAGCACCGAGAAGAGCAACCACGATCACGTAGGTCACAGTCCGAGAGAGGATGCGGTCGATCTCGTAGAGGCGATACCTCGTGACGGCGATTCCGATGGTCACCGGGATCAGGATGAATCCGGCAGGCAAGAAGACATTGGCCACGACCGAGCCCTGGAAGCCGCCGAACTCTGCCAGCACTCCGATCAGGAAGACGACAAAGGCGAGGACCAGCCACTTCATCTGCAGCCTCTCCACGCCCCTGGACCGAATCCAACGGACGACTAGCGAGACGATCGCCGCCACGATCCCGACGAGGATCAGGAGCAACCCGAGGATGTTGGCGCACGTTGCTACAGAGACACAGGAGTCGACGTCGGCCGAGCCCGCCCCCTGCAAAGCCAACATTGCCCATCCACCGATGAGCCCGATCACGCCAGTGGTCGCCACCGCCGAGACCCAGCGCCAGCGCGAGGTAAGGGCCCGGCCGGTGGGGAACCAGAGGGGCACAAAGACGCCGAGGCCAGGAAGGACGAGAGCAAATAGGGCGACGCCACCGACGATCTCGAGGAGACTCCCAGGGGTTGTGCCGTCTGCGGCGTTCACCAGGCCGTCGCCCAAGGCCACAAACAACATCACCCATGACAGCCGGTTCTCCGGCACCCTCAATACGAGCAGCGCCCCTGTGGCGAGGAGGGAGATGGTCCCGAGCGTGAACAACAAGCCCTCGCCACTGATGCCCGACCGAATCGCGGCGGTCGCCGTTGCGCCGAGTACAACGACCGCAACCAGAGCGACGGTCAGGATTCGCCAGCCCCTGTTCATGTCAGACGCCGTCCCTGACCCACACCGCGGCAGTCGCCGGGTGCATCGTCTTGGACACCGCGTCGATCCAGCCCTCGACGACCGCCGGTCCATCCACGCCGTTGCGTAACGACCCGGAGAACTCGTCCATGACCTTCTCGGCGTCGTAGCGCGATCGGTTGAAACGTCTATCGACCCTGGTCAGGATCAGTCGTCGAATCGGGTTGAACAGCGCAGCCACCCCCAGAGTGGACGCGGCTACAGCCAGGTCGGACTGGTCGGGTAGGAGCGAGGTGAGCCAGGTGACAGCGCCCAGGTAGACGGCCGCCAACAGGAGGACCACCAAGGCATACCCCACGGTCCGTGTGATGACACGATTGATCTCGTAGAGACCGTGGCGGGTGATCGCGATGCCAATCGCGGCTGCGGTTCCGTTCCCCCAAAGAGCGAATGCGACCACCACCGGATCGAAGCCCTCGGCGCCGAAGACCTCTTCGAAGAGATTCGCGGCGAAGAACATCACAGGAAAGGCAGCAACAGCCAGGACGAACCATCGGAACTGCAGCCGCTCCACACCTGACGAGCGCCGGAAACGAATGATCAAATCGACCACAGCCACGAGGGCAATCACGGCCAAGACGGTGCCCAGCCATTCGGTTGCGGGGTCGAGCAGTTCTCGAGCACCGGGAATCCCGAGGGGGTTGACTGGAGGGGTATCGCCTTGCACCGGGCCGGGGCGGAAGGCAAATACCAGCGCGTCAGCCAAGGTGACGAATAGGAAAGCTCGGAGAATCCCCCGGCCAAGCCGACTCGGATCGCCCGACGGGTACAGCACGACAAGGGTCATCACCAGGGCCACCACGGGAAGGAATCCCCAAGTGGCTAACCACGCCGCCAGCTCGCCCAGCGGCAATGAGCCCGCCTCGGTGACCAGGGCGAACCTCGAGTATTCGCCCGCGAACAGGCTGAGTCCGACGGCCGGAGTGATGCCACACATGACCCAGCCGATGCGATTGGCCGGACGACTCGAGACCACCAGGGCGCCGACCAGGCCGAATCCGACCCAAGTCGACAGCCAGATCGCCCCTTCGAGTGCGGACTCCTCCACCTGCGTCGTCGAGATGGGCGGGTTCACCTCACTGAGGACCGCGGCCAGGATGATCAAGGCAACGCCCGACAGCCACATCACCCATGCTGTCCAACGGGACTGGCGGGCGCTCAACTCCCGTCCCTCAGCCACACACCGGCCGATGCCGGATGCATGGTGTCGCTGACGACGGATACCCAGCCGGTGACAACGGCTTCGTGATCGACCTCATCGCGCAATGACCCGGTGAACCTGGCCATGACGCGCTCCGCGTCGTAACGGGTGCGGTTGAAGCGGTGATCGACGAATGCCTGGACGCGCCTGCGCAGCGGGTTGAACAGCGCCGCCGCGGCCAAAGTGGCGGCGGCGACGGCGAGTGACGAGTCGGAATCGAGGAGGGAGGTGAGACCGGCCAGTCCTACGGCGTAGACCGCGGCGAGAGTGGCGATGAGGAAGGCGTAGGACACAGTCCGAGAGATGATCCGATCGATGTCATAGAGGCGGTACCGCAGGATGGCCAGGGTGGCTGCGATCGGGATGGCCGGAATCGACAAGTCGACCCAGAGCTCCACCAACAGAGGCGGCTCGTGGACGCCGAGAGCCTCCAAGACGGATTGGGTGCCCAAGGCGGCAACGAATGAGAAGCAAGCGAGCAGGAACCACTTCAGCTGCAGTCTCTCGACCGACCTCGACCTCCGATATCTCACGATCAGCGAGACGAGGACCGCTCCCATGAAAAACGGGTAGAAGGAGAAGAGCGGACCGGATAGCCAGCCGTATTCCGGATTAGGCATGCCCGAAATCCCGATCGGGTTATCGGCCCATGCCGTGCAGCCGGTTGGCCCACCCTCGCCGATGCAGATCTGCTCGGTGAACGCATAGCTGACCAGAGTCAGGATCACCAGCCCCAAGGCAAGCCATTGCAACCACAGCCAGCGCGGGGTCGGGACGCGCCCTGTGGGGAACCAGAGCAGGAGTGTGCCGATCCCGACGATCCATCCCAGCCAGAGGCCGCCCCCGATCGCCGCGAACGCCAACAAGCCCCGGTCGGCGAGACCGCCGGTTATGCCTGCGGCGATGATCGACAGCCCGATGGCAGAGAAGACCCATCCCACCCGATTTCCGTCGGCCTTCCACAGGATCAGCGGGCCTAGCGCCCCGAAGAGAAGGGCCGTGCCGAAGAGCGCCAGCGATTCCGCATCGATACCTTGAGGCCACCAGCCAACAACGCCACCCAAGACCAGTGCCAATAGGAGCACCAAGGTGAGAATGGCCAACAGCGCCGCTGACCTGTAGGCACCGTTGACTGTCGCCTCTCCATCCCTCATCGGGGCATAGATTGGTAGTGAAGCGTTACGTAAGTGAAACGGGGCTCCCACACGGAACAGAACTCACCGTTCCGGTGGCCGACGGAGTTCACATAGCCGTAACGCTGGGGCTACCTTGCCCCGGCATCCAATCCAGGTCCTTCGCTTGCTCGACATCAAACTCCTTGGCCAACCCGACGTCTCCATTTCCGGACGCCCAGTCGTCGTCGACACCCGCAAGGCCATCGCCCTCCTGTCCTATTTGGTGGTGGAGAAGTCTGCGAGCCGAGACACCTTGGCCGGCTTGTTCTGGGCCGACTCGTCCCAGGAACGAGCACGGGCGACGTTGCGCCGGACGCTGTCGGCATTGAAGGGAGCCACCGGGACCGATCTCATCGAAGCCGACCGGAATCTCGTCACGCTCGTGGGCGAGATCAGCTCGGACCTCGCCATCCTCGAGCGGGAACTGGAGGCGACGGGCGAGCATGGCCACGACCCGCGGGATGTCTGCGACCGATGCATCCCACACTTGCGCCGGGCCACGGGCCTCTACCGGGGTGACTTCCTGGAAGGCTTCTCGGTCAAAGCATCACCAGAGTTCGACGACTGGGTGAGGAGTGTCGCCGAATCGACCCGGATTCGAATCGGTGAGGCGTTCAACCGACTCGGAACTGCGCTAGCGGCGGCCGGCGAGTACCCCGCAGCCATAAGCGCCGTAGCCCAGTGGATCGAGCTCGACCCGCTGCACGAGCCGGCGCACCGCTTCCTCATGCTGCTCCACGCCTGGGCCGGGGACAGGCCAGGCGCCATCGAGGCATATCGCAATTGCGTCACGATCCTCGACCAAGAGCTCGGAGTAGCCCCTCTGGAGGAGACGACCGAGCTCTACGAGGCAATCCTCGACGAGGACCTACCGCCTGCACCTGGAGCTCCGCGGAGGGTCAAGGCTGAGATTGCGGCTCGGCGTCAGACACGGCCTGACCTGATCGATCGGGAGGCCGAGCTCGATCAACTCCAGGAGGCGCTGCGGAGTCGCAAGAGCGGAGGCGGGCTCGTCTTCGCCATGACCGGCGCCCCGTGGATGGGGAAGACCCGTCTTCTGGAGGAGCTGGCCTCGATCGCCTCACCAGACCGGGATGTCCTCATCGGCCGCGCTTTCCGGATGGAGCAGACCCTGCCCTACGGGGTCGCCGCCCAGGTCCTGGCCGGCGCGGCCACCCGAATCGATGTCATGCGGGCCGAGATCCCCCAGTGGGCGATGAACGAGCTCGGAAGACTTTCGCCTGGTTTCGCTCCGGTACCTGTCGAGACCTCTCATGACCGATTCGGCGAGCTGCGACTGCTCGAGGGGGTCCAGACGGTGATCTCGATCCTGGCCCGAGAACGTCCGATCCTGATCATCCTGGACGACGCGCAGTGGATGGACCCGTCGTCCGCCGCTCTCTTCTCTTATCTGGCCCGCCGCATCTCGGAGATGCCAGTAGTGATGGTGGTGGCGGCCCGGACCGAAGACGATCTCCTCCCGGCCATCGCCGAGATGATGGGTGCGGCAGATCAGTCGGCTGCCATTCGCCCGCTCACCGTCCAGCATCTGCTCCCCCTGGTAGGCGATGACGAGAACGCAGCGAGACGTCTCCGCGAGAAGACCGGAGGTGTTCCCCTCCTCGTAAATGAGGCCCTTGCCGCCGACGTGGACAACCTTCCCGCCACTCCAGGTATGGCGCGATACATGGAGGCTCGCCTCCTGGAGATCGACGATCTTGGGCGGCAGATTCTCACTGCGGCCGCCGCGCTCAACGGCATCTGCGACGCCACCCTCCTGAAGGAGACGAGCGGACGAAGCGAGGAGGAAGTGGTGGAGGCCGTGGAGGAGCTTGTCGCGGCCGGTCTGCTGAGGGAGATCCCCGAATCGCAAGGTCTCAGCTTCACGCTCGATGCGCTCGAACGAGTCACCTACGAGACGACGTCCATGGTCCGCCGCCGTCTCCTCCACCGACGTGCCGCCCGTGCCCTTTCCGAGCGGGGTTATGCCCGATCCGATGTCCGGCTCGCCGCGGCCGTCGCCGGGCAGTATCGATCGGCGGGCGATCCCGAAGCGGCGGTCTGGTATCACCTTGCAGGAGATCTGGCGCAGTCGATGTTCGCCAACGACTCCGCCGTCCAGTTCTATGAAACCGCTCTTGCGCTGGACGACCCCGACATCGCCGGTGCCCGACTCGCACTCGGAGAACTGGCCATGGCCGCCGGCGACTACGACCGGGCGCGACGCGAGCTGACCCTGGCCGCGTCGCACGCCGCCCCGGAGTCGAACGGTGTCATCGAGCATCGGACTGGTGAAGTCGAGCGTCTGCTCGGCCGGTTCGAAGACGCGGAGGAGCATTTTCAGCGTTCGATCGAGAATCATCCGGCCCCGGCGGAAGTGCTCGCCGACTGGGCACTCCTGGCGTACCGGACCGGAGACGAGGCGAAGACAGTTTCACTCGCCCGACGTGCCAGAGACGCGGCCGAGCAGGAGGAGGACCCGGCCCAGATGTCCCGGGTCCGCAACATCCTCGCGGTGGTGACACCTGATCACGACGAAGCGCTGGAACATGTCGAGGAGGCAATTCGTCTCGCCGCTGACGACGACCTCCTCCGCATGGCGGCATTGAACAACAAGGCGCTATTGCTGTCCGAGAACGGAACCACCAGCCACTCGATCGAGCTGGTCGAAGAGGCGATCGGTATCGCTGAGCGCACCGGGCACCGTCATCGGGAGGCCGCTCTCTGGAACCACATGTCCGACCTCCATCACCGTGCCGGCCGCGAGAACGATGCGCGCCAATCCCTCACCACCGCTGTCTCCCTCTTTGCGGACATCGACTCGGGCGACCTGGAGCCGGAATTGTGGCTCCTCTCCCGCTGGTGAGGGATCGGTTCGATCGACCCACCCGTGGGGCCTCAAGAAAACTGGGGGCACTGCCGAAGTATCCGGCACGATGACAGTCTCCACGATCACATCACTCGACGAGTGGGCGGCGCATCCCTATGGCAAGGCGGCCCGGATCGCCCTCGCCGTCCTCGGTCTGGCGTCGTCAGTCCTCGTCCTCTTGGTGGCCACACTGCAAAGCCAGGCGGCTTGGCTTCTCGTCCTTCTCGGTGTGGCACTTGCCGCTACGACGGTGCGAGCCTCATCGAAGCCCAGCGTCATCCGGCTCACCTCTCTAGGAGCGGTGATGGTCTCGGTCCTCTACGTGGGACAGACGTTCTAAAGGTCTTAGCGAAGGGCCACAAAGGCCCCGGCGCCCTGCGCACACGGCCACCGGCTAACGGTGGCCGTTGTGTTTTCCACCGTCCATCGGCAGACATGGGGGCAATCCCCTATTGGTTTTTGCACAGGTCCCGGGATGATTGATGGCGCGGGGACTTCAGGGCATCACTCCGTCCCTTGAAGCGACAATGGGGACCATCGGGGGACTGCGGAAGCAGTCCCCCTTTGATTGCGAAAAGAACGCCATCCAACTCTCACCACTCCCAAGGACCAACCCCCCTCCCGCCCGGCTAGTTTCGGGGGAAATGAGCAGTTTCACCAAGCGAGGAAGCGCGGACCTCGAAGCGACCCTGCGACGGATGGTCGTCGTCTTCCGTTTCCTGGGTCTGATCTGGATGCTGATCCTGGTCGCGGTGACCGTGCTGGCAGATCCGCCGCCGGAGATGTGGATCGTTTGGGCTTCGGTCGGTCTTGCCGTCTTCTGGACTTTCCTCACCTGGCTCGTGGCAAGGACCCAGCCCAAGTTCATGGCCGGTTGGTGGTGGTTCACCTTGGACGCCTTGGCCATGCTGGCGATTGGGGCGGCATCGGTGGCCTCAGGAGCCGACGAGCTCTTCCACGGCGGCCTGCCCCTGTCACTCGTCTTCACCGGCGCACTGCTCGGGGGCCTGCCCGGCTCCCTCATAGCCGCCCTACTCCTGGGCGTGGAGCAGTTCCTGGTCCATATCATCGCCGACCTGGGCGCGGTTCGGGCTGCGGGCAGCGTCATCTTTTTCGTGGTCGGGGCGATCGTCGGCTGGACCTTCGACAAGCTCCGCGATTACGACCTCGCCCGCCAAGCGGCACAAGACGAGCTAGCCGCGGAGCAGGCCGCGGTCGTGCTCCACGAGGAGCGGGCCGCCCTGGCCGACCGTCTCCACGACTCGGTGCTCCAGACTCTCCATGCCATCCGAATGGGTGCCGATGATCCGGGCCAGTCCCGTTATCTCGCCAGACGTCAGGAACGAGAGCTTCGGCGAAATATCGAAGAGTGGCGGTCCGAATACCGGGACAGCTTCCGGGCCGCCCTGCTCGCCGTGAGAGATGAGGTGGAGGACACCCATCGGGTGGAGATCGAGGCCGTCATCCGCGACGATGCTCCCATCGACCCCAACCTGACAGCTGCGATCGAGGCCGCCCGCGAGGCGATGGCCAATGCGGCGAAGCACTCAGGCTCTCCCGCCATCACCCTGTATTCCGAGTTTGCCAACGGAGAAGCCCACATCCATGTCCGGGACAGTGGCACCGGATTCGCCGACGACGGCCAGCGAAACAGAGTGCATGAGCGACTCGCCCGTCGGGTCGAAAACGTTGGTGGGCTGGTCGAGATCGATAGCGCCGAGAGCGGCACCGAAGTCAAGATCACGGTCGAGAAATGACAGACCGCCTGCGTTTGATCATCGTCGACGATCACGATGTCGTTAGGGCGGGGATGCGAGCGATCCTCGACCCGTCTTTCGACATCGTCGGCGAGGCCGACAACGTGGACAGCGCCATCGAGTTGATCAAGGAACGGCTCCCGGACCTGGTCGTCCTCGACGTCAAGCTGCCCGGCGGTGGGGGCGCCGCCGTGATCCCGGCGGTGCGCAGAGACTTCCCGGACATTCGCTTCATGGCCCTCACCGTGTCTACTTCGAAAGAAGACGTCGCTCGGCTCCTCGACGCCGGTGTCGACGGCTACATCACCAAAACCACGCTCGGGGCTGACCTCCCCGACCTGGTTCGACAGACATATGTCGGAGCTCGGCCAGTTTCACCCGACGTGGCCGCCTATCTCCTCGATATCGACGAGGACATCACCGGGGATACTCCGATCTCCCGCCTCACCCCGAGGGAGCGGGAGGTGGTCAATCTCATCGCCCGCGGCTACACCTACCGGGAGAGCGCCGAGCGGCTTGGGATCACAGTGAAGACCCTCGAGAACCACATGGCGCACATCTTCGACAAGCTGAGCGTCGCGAGTCGTCACGAGCTCACCGCGCTGGCCTACGAGGAGGGCTACGTCCGACCCGACGACGAGAGGTGACCGAATAGGGGGAATTCCCCATTCCCGACTGGTCGAATCGGATGTAGAAATACGGTGGGTGGGCAAGAGGACCTTCCTCCCGGAGCCACATCCCGGAGGGGGGAGGAC
>JALDXP010000032.1:0-15307 GCA_032154885.1 Actinomycetota bacterium | reverse complement strand
ATGGGGTACGTGCCTCGTCTATCAGGATCGAGTCGACCTCGTCGACGATGGCATATGGATGGCCTCGCTGCACCCGGTCGTCGGAACGCATCGCCATGTTGTCCCTGAGATAGTCGAAGCCGAACTCGTTGTTCGTCCCATAAGTGATATCGGAGTCGTAGGCGGGATGCCGCTCGGCCGATGACATGCCGTTTTGGATCAACCCGACTTTCAGCCCGAGGAATCGATGGATTGCTCCCATCCACTCGGCGTCACGAGATGCGAGATAGTCGTTGACGGTGACCAGATGCACACCCTTGCCGTTGAGGGCGTTGAGGTAGGCGGGCATGGTCGAGACGAGTGTCTTTCCCTCGCCGGTCTTCATCTCGGCGACCATTCCCCGGTGCAAGGCGGCCGCCCCGATGATCTGCACATCGAAATGCCGCTGGCCCAGCACCCGCTTGGCAGCCTCCCGGACCGTGGCAAAGGCTTCGACCTGGAGTTCGTCCAGGCTCTCGCCGGCAGCACTGCGATTGCGGAAATCTGTTGTCTTGGCGGCTAGGTCCTGATCGCTGAGCGCCTCGAACTGCGGCTCGACGTCGTTGACTGCGGCGACGATGCTCTGGAACAGTTTGAGTGTCTTGCCTTCCCCGGCGCGCAGGACCTTGGAGAGGATTGGCATTGGGATTTCATGCTACCGGTAGGCCCGAGTTGACCCACTTCCTGAATCGAGGCGAGTCAGTCAGCGGACGTCGATGAGGCCTTCCCGCTGTGCCCACGTGACAGCCTCGAACCGGGATTTGAGGCCCAGCTTGTCGAGGACATTGCGCACGTGGTTGCGAACGGTGTTCTCGGAGATGTAGAGCTCGGCTGCGATCTCCTTCGAGGTCTTGCCGGCGCTCACATAGCCGAGGATCTCGAGCTCGCGCCCGGTCAGCTCAGGGCTACGTGCCACGGCCTCTCCGTGATGTCGGAGCAGGTCACGGAGGGCACTGAAAAGCTTGCCGCCCATCGCCGGGGAGACGGCTGCGCCCCCGGCCAGGACATCGTGCATGGCGGCCACGAGACGGGGCAGCGGAGTGTCCTTGGTCAGGTAACCGGAGGCTCCGGCCTTGACGGCTGCCAGCAGGTCCTTGGCCGACTCACTCGATGTGAGCAGCACGACCCGGGTGCTAGGACACGACTTGATGATCGCTCCGACCACCTCTACCCCGGACATGCCGGGCATGAGCAAGTCGAGCATCACCAGGTCGGGTTGGTGCACCTTGGCCATGTCGATCGCACGCATGGCATCGGCGGCCACGGCTTTGACTTCGAAGCCCTCCTGGACGAACGCTGCGCGCAACGCCTCGCGGAACAGCTCGGCGTCGTCGACTATCACCACAGAGGCCATCAGCGCCGGCCTCGAGGTGCAAAGTGTCGATAATTCATGTCTTCTCCAGGTTGGATCATCGGGGACTAGACACCGTATCGGCCAAAGTGGCCGCTAGCACAAGCGCGATTCGCTCAGATCCCAAGGTCTTCACGGCAGAGCTGATCGTGGCCCCGGTCGTGACGACGTCGTCGACGAGGACCACAGGTCCCAACGAGGCCTTCGCCGCCTTGAGCTCCGGAGGTGGGCGATGGTGGTCACCGCCTGCCCGCCGAGGGGCATGAAGAGGTGCCGAGAGAAGGTCGACCAGCGGCACACCCTTGGCCCGTGCCATCCGTATCCCGATCTCACGGGCCGGGTCAATGCCGTAGCGGAGCTGACGAGACCATGTCCTGGTCACAGGGACGACGGGAAGAGAGGGGACTCGAGAGGAAACTGTCGCCACCACCAGATCGGCGAATGGGGTCATGCCCCGGTATTTGAGCCCGTGCACGAGCTCACGGGCCACACCCTCGTGCTCGAACGCCGCCACCAGGCGGATTCCGCCATCGAGTATTCGTTCCGGCGCAGGACGCAACTGGGCCCGGCACCGAGCGCAGAGGAAGCCGCGGCTGGCCGCATGACAGGAATGGCACAGCATTACCACCGACCGTATCGATGTTCCGGGACAGAAACTATGCAGTTCCCTCTTGCCAGCCGGACAAATATGCCACCTGGTCCTCGGTGAGGCTGTCGACTCCCCCGCCGAGATGCTCCAGCTTGATCCGGGCCACCTCAGCGTCGATCTCGGTGGGCAACGTGTAGATCTTCGCCTCGAGGTCATCCACGTTCAACGCCAGATATTCGGCGGCGAGCGCCTGGTTTGAGAAGGACATGTCCATGACGTCTGCTGGATGCCCCTCGGCGGCTCCCAGGTTGACCAATCGCCCCTCGGCGATGACCAGGAGACGTCTTCCGTCCTGGACCTCGAACTCCTCGAGGTTGTCCCGGATCTGACGCCGAGCCACCGATGCCGCTCGCAGCGAAGCCAGGTCCAGTTCGATGTCGAAATGACCGGCGTTGGCGAGGATCACGCCGTCCTTCATCACGTCGAAATGCTCCATCCTCAGAACATGCTTGTTCCCGGTCACGGTGATGAAGACATCGCCAACACGAGCGGCGTCGGCACCAGTCATGACGCGGAACCCGTCCATCGCCGCCGACAACGCGCGCACCGGGTCGATCTCGACGACGATCACGTTTGCCCCGAGCCCGTCTGCCCGGTTGGCCACACCGCGCCCGCAGTCGCCGTAACCGATCACGACGATGTTCTGTCCTGCCAGGAGGATGTTGGTAGCCCGGATGATGCCGTCGATCGCCGATTGCCCGGTGCCGTAGTGGTTGTCGAATAGATGCTTGGTGGCGGAGTCGTTTACCGCCACCACCGGGACTCGAAGAGTGCCATCGGCCGCCATCGCCTTCAGACGGATGACACCGGTGGTCGTCTCCTCAGTGGAGCCGATGACCTCGATGTCCCGCCGGTCCGTGTGGAGCAGCGTGGCCAGGTCGGCCCCGTCGTCCATCGTGATGGCTGGTGCGTGGTCGAGCACGGCGTGGATGTGCTTGTAGTACGTGTCGGCGTCCTCGCCGCGTATGGCGAATACCGGGATGCCCTCTGCGACGAGAGCTGCGGCGACATCGTCCTGAGTCGAAAGCGGGTTCGAGGCACAGAGCAAGGGATCTGCCCCGCCGTCCCGGAGAGCAAGCATGAGGTTGGCCGTCTCGGCCGTCACGTGCAGACAGGCAGCGACGACAAGCCCATCGAGGGGCTTCTCCTTGGCGAACCGCTCCCGCACGGTGGCCAGCACCTGCATTCGGCGCCCGGCCCATTCGACTCTTCGGGCGCCGGCGTCGGCGAGTGCGGGGTTGGCAATGTCGTAATTCATCTCAGTCCTTCACCAGTAGTTTCTTCAGCTTCTCAATGGTCTCGACCGGTACCGGGTCGACGCCCGCCTCCCCGGCCAGCATGTAGGACACGAGGTCCCCGCTGATCGTGAGTGACATCAAGCGAGCGAGCTCCGATTCGCCCCGCGCCGAAACCTCCCCGAGCCACGGCACCGCGAACTCAGTCAGCTGTGACGTGTGGTCGAGACGTGCCCGAACACGCTCGTGGTCGGCGACGTCGGTCAGTGCCACGACGCCGATCGATTCCTGTGTCATCGACGGCAGCGTCTCCCACCCAACGATCTCATTGTGGTCGAGCTCGGGAAGAACCGACCACCAGGCCGGCATCTTGGCGTTCTCGTTGATCTGGGTCTTCCATCGCTGGGCGGCCGTGGAGCTGATGGGACCGCCCCCATAGACGACAGTGACCCGACCGACGAGTCCCCTGGCCAGCCCCTGTGCCATATCCCAGGTTTCCGAGCCCTCGGTGGTGGCGGCGTCGACGAGATCGGCCGATTCGTCGAGAGCAGCGGTCTGATCGGGCAGCACACCGAGCGTGCTCAAGAGTCTCGCCACGGCGCCGGCCAAATAGCCGACGGCAGCCCGCGGCTGAAGCCCTGCCGGGACTGCGATGGTGGGCCACGTATTGCGGGCCGACAGCTCGGCCAGACGCCCACCGGTGGTCACGGTCACGATCGGGAGCCCGGCTTCAGCCGCAGCCTCCACCAGGTCCAGGGTCTCCTCGGTGTTCCCGGAGTACGAGGCAGCAATCACGGTCGGCTTGACACGCAACGCCCATCCGGGAAGCGGCGCATAGCCCTTGTGGACGGCAACCCGCCCCTGGGTTCCAGTGGCCAGGGCCGCCCCAAAGTCCCCAGCTATCCCGGAACCCCCCATGCCGCCGACGAGAATCTCGTCATTTGCGGGGAGATCGGGTACTCCGAGGTCTCGTGCCCAACGGATCTGGTCTCCGAGGGTCCGGATCATGTCGAGCATCTCACTCATCGGGGCCACCTTCGGCTTCCTCGACCAGCATCACGGGAATCCCGTCGCGGACGGGATACCTGCGGCCACATCCCGAACAGACCAGCCTCGAGGCAGCCTCGTCTTCTGTGAGGTCGGCCTTGTCGACAGGGCAGACCAGGATCGCGGCCAGCTGCGGATCGATCAGACTCATTTCTCCTCCTCGAGGGTGGCTGCCAGCGCGTCCACCGTCGCTTTCAAGGCACGGTCGTCGGCCGATTCGACATTCAGTCTCAACAGCGGCTCGGTGTTCGACGGCCGCAGATTGAACCAGACGTCCCCCAGATCGATGGACATCCCGTCGATGTGGTCCACGCCGGCGTCGGGGTACATCGCCTCCACCCGTTTCATGGCTGCATCGACGTCCGAAACGACGAAATTGATCTCACCTGATGCCCGATATGGCTCCACGTCGCGACGAAGGACTGAAAGAGGTCGACCCGCTTCTGAGATGACGCGAAGGAGGATGAGCATTGCCAGCATCCCCGAGTCCGCCCTGAAGTTGTCGGCAAAGTAGTAATGGCCGCTGTGCTCACCCCCGAATACAGCGCCCGACTCGGCCATGACCTGCTTGATGTAGCTATGACCGACTCTTGTTCGAATCGGCTTCCCCCCGGCGGCTGTGATCGTCTCCGGGACGGCGCGAGACGTGATCAGGTTGTGGATGATCGAAGCGCCAGGATGCCTGTCGAGCATCCATCGGGCGATCAGTGAGGTGACGGTGCTCCCGCTCACCGCCTCGGCCTGGTCGTCGATGAAAAAGGCGCGATCGGCGTCACCATCGAAAGCGACACCGAGGTCGTGCCCACCGTCGGCGACCTTCTCGATCAGATCACGCAGATTCTCGGGCTGGATGGGATCTGCAGGGTGGTTGGGAAAGGTGCCGTCGGGCTCCAGGTAGATGCCGTCCAGCGTGGCATCGACGCGTGCGAAGACCTTCTCGATGGTCACCCCAGCCATCCCGTTCCCGGCATCGACGGCAACCTGCAACGTGCCGATCGTCGACCCATCGACTATGTGAAGAAGGTGATCGACGTAATCGTCGATGGCGTCCACGGTGCGGACCGAGGCGGGAGAGGCAGACTGACTTGCCTCGCCCTCGATCACCGCCTTCTTGATGTCGCCCAGACCCGTGTCGACACCCACGGGAGCCGCTCCTGCCCGGCAAAGCTTCAACCCGTTGTATTGGGGAGGGTTGTGCGATGCGGTGATCATCGCCCCCGGTACCGAATGCTTGCCCGAGTAGAAATAGACCAGGTCGGTCGGCACCTGCCCCAGGTCGACGACGTTGGCGCCGGCGGCTGTGATCCCCTCCACCAGCGCCTCGAACAACGGACCTGACGACTTTCGGCAATCCCGACCAACCGCGACTTCGTCGGCCTCGACCAGAAGAATGAACGCTCCACCGATCTTCCGGAACAGATCCGGGCTGATTTCGCCGTTGTCCGTGCGCCCCCGCACGTCATACGCCTTGAATACGGAATCGGGGCTCATCGGCGGCGGAGTCTAGAGGTGGGCCTATCCCATGCTCATTTCTACACTTGCGCCCGGATGCGCCCCACCTTCTCGATAGTGGTCCCCGTGTACAACGAGGCCGAATTCATCCCGGAGGCCGTTCCGACGCTCATCGAGCAGATGGAGAGCATCGGCGAGCCGTACCGGATCTTGCTCGTCGAGAACGGCTCGACCGACGGGACCGCGACCGTGGCTCATCGGGTCGCCGAGAATCAACCCGTGACGGTGTTGTCCCTCGACGCCGCCGACTACGGCGCGGCGATGCGACATGGCTTCATGGCCGCCGACGGCGACTGGGTGGTCAACTTCGACATCGACTACTTCTCGGCCGACTTTCTGAAGCGGGTTCTGGCCTTGGACGATGTCGACCTGGTCATCGCCTCGAAGAGAGATCCCAGCTCGGAGGACAGGCGGCCCCTGCTCAGAAGGATCGCCACCTGGGTCTTCAACCTGTTGTTGCGCACCATCCTCGACTCGAAGGTGAGCGACACCCACGGCATGAAGGCTTTCCGTCGCGATCTGGTCTCCACGGTGACCCCATCGGTTCTCAGTCGTCAGGACCTCTTCGACACAGAGTTGGTGATCCGGGCTGAGCGGGCCGGTTATCGGATCGAGGAGGTGCCGGTCGTTGTCGAGGAGATGAGGGTGGCGCGTTCTTCGCTGGTCAAGCGGGTGCCGAGAACGATCAACGGGCTGTTGCGCATTCGCCGGACGCTGGCCGACGAGTCGCTACGCCTGGCGGCGGCGCACACCCCAGATCCCGACAGCGACTAGCCCCAACACGCCGACCAGGGTTGCGATCTTGCCTCCGGTCTCAGCCCACGTGTCCTGGAACTCGAGAACGACCTCCTCGCTGGTGGGCACGACCACCATCAGAGACGGCGTCGCTCGCCAAGGGCCATCTGCTCCGGTCGCGGTCCAGTTCGGGAAATAGGAGACCTTGATCAGGTGTGGCAGGCCCACGGCAGTGGTGGTGAAAGAGATCTTGTGGTTCTCGACGACGATGTCGCTGACTGCATCCGCCGGTGCGTCGAGCGCGATATCGGGTCTCTCTTCGATTGACTCGATACGGGGCCATTCCTCGGGGCCGTCGGTCACAACCAATCTGTCGAGATTGTCGACGTCCTCATACCAGGTGAGGGCCAGGTCGAAGAAGCTCGGCAGCTCCTGGCCATCCGACCCGGTGACTGTTTCGGATCCCGTCAACGAGTCGAGCAGACCGTGCTGCGGGACCTCGTAGACCGACGGAAGGTGCGACGCGACCTCGACCAAGTCCGTCTCGGGGAGCTGGTAGATGCTGAACGGCCCGGTCGTGGCCAGTTTCGACATCTCCGAGATCCCATCAGCTCGCTCCGTGGCTTCAGGCGTCACCGACACGTAGTAGTCGACGCCGAACAGCTCGAGATGCTTGAGGCCGCGCTCCATCTCACCCGTGTGGTACTGCAACCCCGGTATCGGGTTCGACGGACGCTCCGACATCTCGGACGAGTTGATGAAATGGAACGGAGTGGTCAATGAAGACTCGAAGAACAGGCCCTCCATCGACGGGTGCGAGCCTTCGGTCCAGTACGGGATCAGCATCGGGGACATGGGTGTCCCATAGACACCGAGCTCCTTGTTCGCGGCCTCCCAATGGACCCTGCCGTCGGGAAGGGTGTCGATCTCGGCCATGAGCGCCTCGTATTCAGGCCACTTTTCCTTGTTCTCGTAGCCTGCGTAGTTCCATTTCGCCCATCCGTCGACAAACGTGACTCCGGTGAGGGCGCCAAGGACCACGATGGAAACCGTGGCCCCGGTGAGGAACGTGCGGGTGGAGAGGCTCGACCCCCACAGGAATGTGAGCCCGATGATCAGAGCCCCGGCCACTCCGACCGGTATCGCCGCCCATGCCGGGAACTCGGTCGAATCGATGATCAACGAGCAGGCAACCACCGTGATGACGGCAATCAATGCTCGCGGCCAATACGCCGAGATCCGGGATGGCAGCCGTCTCGACAGCCAGATGATGGCCGCCCCTACGCCGACAGCTGCGAAGAAGGCAACTCCGAAATACCAATACGGGAGGAGGCGGCCGTTCCACAGCTTCCAACGCTCGCCGCCGAACACCGTCGGCAAGAGCTCGGGCATGATGTGCGGGAGGGGGAAGTAGAGGACGGGCAGGATCGTCGCTGCGAGCAAGGGTGCGGCCCGCGAGGTGCGACGGCTGACCCAGACTGCGCCCGGGATGGCAAGTGGGAGCAGGAGCCACAACTCGACCGGGAAGATCTCCTCCCAGCGGGACAGTGGAGTCCACGACATGTCCGAGCTGAACCCGATGCGAGCGAGGAGCGGCAGGGCCCAGAAAGCGGCAATGGCGAACCCCCAGAGCCAGATGGCGAGCGTGCGCCAGAGGCCCTTCCGCCAGGGCAGGACGAACAGCGAGGCGAAGATGACGACGATCGTCGTCAGGACATGGGAAAGCGCGGTGGCGGCCAGGGCGACAGCCGCCCACTTGAGATATCTCCGATCGTCCCGGACCGCCCGGATGAGCAAGCCGAGATAGAGCAGAGAAAGGGCGAACGACCAGGAGTAGGCAAACTCGCCGGCGAGGGTCGACGCAATGTTGCCCCCGTAGATGGAATAGCTCTCGAAGAAGGCGAACACTGCCCCCGCCCCTGCCGCCACCAAAGAGATGTGCTTCCCGAGTCGCATGGAGCGGGCCAGGTAGTAGGCGGCCGGTGGTGTAGCCAGGAGACCCATGACGGTGACGACCTTGAACGCGACGCCGTAGGGCACGAACAGATCCAGGAAGACAATGGTCAGCGAGGGCAGGGGAAAGTAGAAATAGAAGGCGGGGAAGCCGGCGAACCAGTCGTTGGACCACCCCTGGATCCTGCCTTCAGGTAAGAGGCTGTCTCTCAGGAATGCGGGACCAAGGACGTGAGCCCCCATATCTCCACCGGTCGGAGTCGTGGACGACACGATCCACCACGGGTTCATCACGACGAGGATGACCAAGGAGATGCCGGCGAGGGTGAGGACGATCGGCCAGGGATTGCCCCGCAGAAGAGACCGTGGAGTTGTCACGCGCGATGCTGTCGGACGATCTCCAGAACTTGCGAGATGTCGATGTCCTCGCCATCCCGATTCCACCATCTCTCCTCGCAGTTGTGACATGCGAAGAACAGGACTTGGGTCCCGTCGGGGAGGACGTGCTCGATCTCGATCACATCAGGTTTTGAGCACTGTGGACAGTTCATCTCGTCTCGAAGCTGGGGTGGGCACATCGTACGACCGTCGGGGGCCTACAACAACGCCTCCTCGTCCAAGAGACGGCCCACGTAGCGGCTTCGCCTCCGCCCGTTCTCGGTCCAATAGGCGTACCAGTAAGGGCCGTGGGGACATCGGGTGCAACCGGTCTTCCCGCATCGCACCGCCTGCTGCCGTAGATGGACTTCCGGGTGGTCGTCCGCGCCAAGGGCGCCTGAGCCCTGTAGCTGGGCCCGGGTCAAGATGAGCAACCGACGAAGGTCGTGCTCGTCGAGATCTTTGACCGCATCGAGCAGATCGCGGTCGAGGGACATCAGGCCACGGAAAGCGGCGCGAACAAGCGGGTGACGGTCCGACGGTCGGTCAACGTCCACCCAAGAGGGGGGATCATGCGATCGGCATGATCGGCACACATGGCGTACCCGTGTCGCTCGACACCGTTGACGAGGTCGTCCATCCAGACCGAACTGTCCGGGTAGGAGAACGTCATAACGGCGGCAGCCGGCGAGCCACAACGGGCACAACTGAGAATCATGGCGGAAACGGTAGGTGTTGGGCCGTGCCTGTTCAAGGATTCAAGCCTCGGAGCGCTCCGTCGGGCATACCGGGGTGGAGCGAGGCAGAGCCGTCATCGCCGACCACAACCGTGCAAGGCACGGCATCGATGCCTAGATGCGTGAACATACCGGGGTCGTCCTCCCACCCGATCTCGATATACCCCGCGCTGCCCACCATGTCCTCCAGGCGATCCCGAGCCCCGACGCAGTCGACGCAGGTGGACGACGTGAAGAGGTAGACGCCCGGGGCGAGCGCACCACTATCGAGGCTGCCCGAGACGGCCGGACGACGTCGCAGCAATGCAACGATGAGGAGCGAGGCGGCAACGGCTCCAATGACGATCGCCAGGCGGAGCCAGACCTCACTCATCGATGATCGGCACGCCGATGCTCTCGGCTTTGCCGGTGTCGGTATTGGTCACCCACAGCGCCACGAGATCGCCGGATCCCTCCACCGTGTAGGCGCTGGCGCGACCCTCGACGGCCTGCACCTGGACGACGGTACCGGCCGGGACGGTCAGTTCCTTGGAGGCAGATTGCGCTCGTCGAGCCGTGAGGACAACGGAAGCCTCCTCGAGTCCCGCATTGAGGATGACAGCGCTACCCCTTCCACCGGGAGCCAATCCGGCACCGGGGAGGAGCCATGACGACGCCGTCGTCGTCGCTCCACTTGTGATCGCCACGCCCGCATCAGAAATGTCTCGCAGGAAGACAGCCGCCGGCTGCGTCGTGATCACCCTGAATGCAGATGCCCCCTCGAGTCCCATATCGGCAAGCGGCACGCTTGTCGCTCCCCTGCTCGGGACGACGCCCTCCCGAAATCCCTCTATCACGCCTTGGGCCCCGTAGACATCCACCTGGAATGTCATTTCGGCAGCGACACCCGTCGAGACGACGAGTTCGCCTTCGAGTCCCCCGCCCGGTACCGGGACGTACCAGTCGGACGCCGGCGCCACCGAATGCCAGAGAGCGCCGTCTGCTCCGGCATCGAATCGGCCCACCGTCATGACATTTCCACTCGCCACCTCGATGGCAATGGAAAGTGACTGTCTTCCGGGCAAGAGCTCGGCGAGGTCGACCACGGCGGATGACCGTGAGGGCACCAGAATCCCTCGTAGCTGCGGAGCGGCCTCGAGACCGGACTCCGACTGGACAATCAGGTCAACAATCGCCTCACCCGCATACGGGTTCATCAGCTGTACCTGGAACCGCTCGCCGCTCACCGTGGATCCGCCGGCGAGCAGAGATTGCCGTGTGGGTGTGCGGAGACAGCCCTCGACGGCCGTCGTTTGAGCGCCCACGAACACAGATGCCGCCGCCACGTCCTGCCCAGGCAATTCTGCGAGACCCGCCCCCGTGCCCAGGGGAGCAACTTCGGCAATAGGAATCGCAGCGGAGCCAGACGCTCCGGTCGAGAACGTGACCGATCCCGCGGGCAGGCCGGCGGCGAAGGCGGTGAAGCGCCCCTCGCCGTTGACCCCGGATACGACTCCGATGGTGGTGGTCCGGCCACTCCCCTCCTCCACAGGGCACACGGCAACGGCCGGGGCGTTGATGGCCGCAACATCGTTGGGCTGGGGCGACGCCGGCCTCGGGATGAGCAACACTCCGACGGTTAGGGCCGCAATCAGGATTGCGAGAAGAGCCTTGATCATCGACGCGCCCTTCCCCACGAGACGAGGCCAATTGCCACAATGAAGAGCAGGGCGGCGGCGTAGGGCGCGTAGGACAGATATCCCGAGGCCGAGAAGCTTGCTTGCCCGTCCACCGCAGACACGGCAGTGAACCAGTCTTTCTGCCCTGGTTGTGGTGCCCATCCATCCGAGTAGTTGACCCGTATCGAGAGGGGGTCCGACGAGGGATCGCCCGCGAAGCCAGTTCCTTCACGATGCCAGACCCGATCCTCGTCTACAGCAGCCATATCGGCAGATTGCGGGTTCTCGAACACCTTGGCGCCGGTGACAAGCGGAGTCGGGGTCAGGTCCACCTGGGAGTCGAGAATCGGGTCCAACGGGGTCTCGACGCCCTCGACCACAACCCAGTCGATGGCGAATTCGGCCAGCAGCGCCCCGGGCCGCAGATCGGCACCGCTTGCGATGCGGTCGATCACGTCGGCGAGGCGATCGTCACCGGGCTGCGACTCGGGCAACCAAACCTCATCGAGAGTGGTTCCCTGGCCGTCCAGTGTCCGGTACCAGATGCCAGGGCCCGGCCGCGCCTCACCAGGAATCAGTGCGCGATCGACCGCGATCACCAACACTCGCCCTGGATTCCCCTGCTCAGCCAATGTCGACGCAAAACCGAAGCGGTCATTGATGTCACCGGCCGGCAAACCGAGACGCCCATTCATCAACCCCGCCGCCGAGAGGAGGATCATGACGGCGGCGCCCATCGACGCCAGCAGTCGACGGGGTTCGATGCTGAGTCGGTCGAGAGCAGCGGCAACCAGCAAGGCCGAGCCGAACGAAGCCAGGACCAGGCCCGCTTCTTCGATGCCCGGCCCACCAAAGGGCACCCGTACGGCAAACATGCCGCCGAGACCGATGAGGGCTCCGAAGAGGCCGAACCGACGGGTGCGGCCGGCGATCAGCATCAGCGGGATTGCGGTGACGGCGATGAGGACCGGCCACCAATCGGGGATGATCAGACGCAGCCGACGTTCGAAGTCGAGGAGCCACCCTTGGTCGTCGTATACGAATCCCACAGCCACGACCCCGGCCAGAAGCGTCACCAGGCCGAGGCGAAGGGAGGATCGGCTCCCCCCCAACAGGCGCCACAGGATCGCGGCGAAGATCGGAACGACGCCGAGCACCGGCGAGACGGCCATGAGCAGGATCGTCCAAACCAGGACCCAGCCAATATGGGTCAGCCAACTCCTCCCCCGGTCGTCGGGATGGAGGACCACGGAGCGAACCGCCCAAGGCAAAAAGGCGGCCGCCGCCAGGGCAAGCCAGGACCCGGCGCCGACGATGAGCGCCGTTCCCGGTCCGGCGAGGAGCACGAGGCCGGCCAGATAGCGGCCCGGTCCCCTGAATCCGAGACGACCAGCCAACCGGCCCATGCCCAGCACGGCCAAGACGGCAAAGAGGATGGTGGCAATGGTCCGGGCGGCACCCTCCGCGCCGAACCAGACCATCGAGATCAGCCCGCTGAATCCGGAGGCGGGGTGCACCGCATCAGCCGAGCCCAGACTGGAGTCGTTCCATCCGGCGAAGAAGCGGTCGAGGGCCACTGTCGGAGGCTCGAACGGGAAGTTGAAGCCGGAGTTGGGGACCCCATTGAAGAAGATCGACCACGAAGCGATCAGGACGACGGCCGCGGCTAGGAGGGCTCCCCAGATACCCGGGCTCGACCAGATCCGCCTGGTCCCGCGGGCAAGTGCCTGGTCGTCGTCGAAGACGGAGAGCACACGATCGGTGATCTCAGAACCGACCTCGCGTAGCCGTACCGAGCCCCTCGACTGGAACCTGAACAGCTCCTCGTCACCGACAGCCCGAACCTGCCGGAAGCGTCGGCGCTCGCCGATCGTCGAAGGCAAATGCCTGAGATTCCATAGCCAGGACATGAGGTGCCGCGCGCCCACCCTCCAGCGAAAGAGGATCAGGTTGGCCAGCGAGTCGACAACCGAAACGAGGATCTCGAAGGGGACGACCCAGAGCAGGGTGATCGGGCGATACGCCTTGAGCATGGCCCGCAAACGGCCGGCTTCCTCCCGCCATCCGCGTCCTCTCTCCTCGCACCGGGCCTGGTGATAGACCTCGGACGAAGGGACGGTTATCACCCGTCCTCCAGCGAGACGGGCCCGTTGCGAGAAGTCGAGCCCGGCTGCCACCGGCTCGAGGAGCACGTCGAGGCCGCGCAGCCCCTGGGCCAGGTCCCGTCGGACCAGCATCGATACCGAGGACACGAAGGCGACCTCACGCACGACGTCGTACTGCTGGAGATCGATCTCACCGTCGTCGAGACCTGTGAAGGGGTCGCCGAACACATCCGTGGCGCTCCCGATCGACTCCAACTCGTCCCGGGTCCCGGCCAAGAGCAACTTGGACCCACCGAGTGACGCTTCGTTTCTGTCCAGTTCAGAGACCAGCGCCGCCAGCGCATCGGGCCGGGGTCTGGCGTCGGAGTGCAGGATCCAGAGATAGTCAACCTCGGCCCCGGCGAGTGCGATGGCCTCTTCCAGTGTCGCCATCCGGCTCACTCCGACCGGCAAGTCGCGATTCTCGTCACTGATGACCACGACGTCGTGAACGCCTTCATACACTTGCCGCTCCACGGTGGCCAGGGCTGCCTCGAGGTCGGCGCCTTCCACCATGGTGACGATCACCTGCACGCGGGCGGCGTCCGGTGGCACCAGGGGTGTCGATTCGTCCGCGATCTGCGGAGCTGAAACACTTGTCATGCGGGAGGACATTGTGAACCGGAGCGCGCCACTGAGCAATATCGAGCCTCGTGACCAGGGTCGTTGAGCTCTCCGGCGGGGTGGGTGGTGCCCGGCTCGGGCGCGGGCTCGACTCACTCGAGGATATCGAACTCACCGTTGTGGTGAATGTTGGGGACGATCTCCCCATCCACGGGCTGCATGTGTCACCCGACCTCGACACAGTGGTCTACACGCTGGCGGGTATCGAAGGCCCACATGGATGGGGGCGGGCCGACGACACCTTCGTCGCCAACACCGAACTGGCCCGATTCGGTGTCGAGAACCGGTTTCAGCTGGGCGATCTCGACCTGGCTCTCAAGATCTATCGCAGCCACCGCCTGGCCCAGGGTCACACCTTGACCCAGGTGACCGACTCCGTCCGCGCAGGCTTTGCGATTCGATCCACGGTGCTGCCTGCCTCCGATGACCCGGTTCGGACAATGATCACGACGACCGACGGGAGCAGACTCACCTTCCGGGAGTATTTCGTGGATCGCGGTCACCGCGATCATGTGAAGAAGCTCGATTTCGAAGGCGATACCAACGCAACAGCCGCCCCCGGCGTCATCGAGGCGATCGACGGCGCCGACCTACTCGTGATCGGGCCGTCCAATCCCGCACTTTCGATCTGGCCGATCCTCGCAATCGAGTCGATAGGGCAAGCTGTGCGACGTCATCCTCATGTGATCGCGGTCAGCCCGCTGATCGGCGGTCGCGCCCTGAAAGGGCCGGCCGATGTCGTGATGGCCGATCTGGGTCTCGGATCCGGGTCGAGGGCCGTGGTCGCCTCCTACCAGGGCCTTATCGACACGCTCGTGGTCGATATCACGGACAGGGACGACGTAGGGGACATCGATGGTGTCAACGTGGTGGCGCTGGAGACCCGGATCGCCGACCACGCCAGTGCCGCCACACTCTCCCGGGCGATACTGAGCTTGTGAGCCTTCAGATCTTTGCGGTTACCGGGATCGGCCCTGTTCACCCGGGCGACGACCTCACCGAGATCCTGACGACCGCGCTGCAGCCCCTTGCCCCGGAGGGCGGGGACGTGTTGGTGGTCACGCACAAGGTCGTCTCCAAGGCAGAGGGAAGGGTTGTCACGATCGACGGAGACGAGGAGATATTCAGACGTGCTCTGGTGGAATCCGAAGCCGTCTCCGTGGTGAGGCGACGGGGCGATCTGATCATCGCCGAAACAGAGCACGGGTTCATTTGCGCCAACGCCGGAGTCGACCGGTCCAATGCGGAGCCGGGGACCATGATCCT
>JALDXP010000031.1:0-15504 GCA_032154885.1 Actinomycetota bacterium | reverse complement strand
ACCAGTTTCTGCCTCATGACCTCTGCCACGTCGTCGATGTCGAAGACGCCGTTCTGCCTGGCGATGGCAGCGTGGAAGAGGACCGAGAGCAGGACATCCCCCAGCTCGTCCTCGACCGCGGCATAGCCGACCCAGTCGGTCCCGTCGGAGTCGAGTTTCCCCACCGCGTCCATCAGCTCGTAGGTCTCTTCCACGAGATACTTGACCAGGGTCTGATGGGTTTGTTCCCGGTCCCAGGGGCACTCATCGCGCAGAATCGTCATGGTCCGCACCGCACCGATGAGACCTCCCGGATCGGTGTCGATGAACATCGACGTCCTGTATCCAGCCAGAGCAGAGTCGATTTCGTCGGGAGATGACTCGAGCCGCACGGCATCGGAGGCGCCTAGGCCGGCCAGCATCAGGATCGTCGCCTCTTCGGGGAGGACCCGCCCGATTCGTGCGGCGACATCTGCCAGGACCTCGGGACGGTCGAGCTGGGCGATGATGGTCGGTTTGTCCAGCACGAGAGGCTCGGGAAGGTCGTGACCATCGAGGATCTGCAAGCCCCGATCGAGCGGGTCGTATCGAACCTCGTCGAGAATGGCATCGATGAAGGATTCAGCCGGGATCATCTCGATCTCGGAGTCCGAGTCACGGAGCATCCTGACCGCAAACTCACCGACGAGAGGGCTGCCCGGTACTGCGTAGACGACGGGCCCTTTCGATGCCGTCTCCAGAACCCGATCCGCAATGGCCCGATACACCTCTTCGAAGGATTCCCCATTCAGATAGAGGTCGTCACAGGTGATCACCTCCCTGAGCGCGGCCAGTTGTTCGGCAGCCGGATGATGTTCGGTCCGGACGATCAACGTCCGGCTTGGGTCGAGCAATATCGAGCGGACTGCTTCCGGAATCCGGTCGAGATCGCCGGGGCCCAGACCTGTGACCGTTATCACTCGGCCGGCGGAACCACCTGGGGTGTCGGGGTCGCCTCCCACGTGCCGTAGGTCTCGTCTACGGTCACCTCGGCTGACTCGAACTGCTCGGTGAACCACGTGTTGGCCGCCGCGCTCGATGCATCTGCGGTGAGTGTCTCGATGGCCTCTGCCTCGGTCGGTAGCTCGTCCTCTCTGAGCAGGATGACGTGGAAGCCGAACTGACTTTCAACCGGGTCGGTAGGGACACCAACCTCCGCCTCGGTGAGAGCCGCGGCAAAGGCGGGGTCGTAGACCTCTGGAGCGGAGCAGCCCAGATCGCCGCCTTGCGCCCCGCTCGCGGTGTCGGTCGACAGCTCGGCGGCGAGGGTGGCGAAGTCTTCGCCGGCCTCGATGCGCGTCAGGATGTCATTTGCCTCTTGCTCGGTCGCAACCAGGATGTGCGAAGAGCAGTAGAGGGCCTCTGCATCGGAGATGTGCGTGTCGATCTCCTCCTGAGTGGGCTGTTCGACATCTGCCTGCAAGGATTCGCTGATCTCGCCGACCAGCAGCTGGCTGTGGGCGAATTGCTGCAACAGCTCCTCGGTGATCCCTTGCGCCTCGAGGAACTCTTCGCGGCTCTGGCCGTTCGCCGATTCTTCGAAAAGAGCGGTGGCCTCGGCGGTGACCTCATCCTCTGGTATCACGATCCCGAACTCGGTCTCGGCAGCCTCTGAAATGATTTGCTGCTGGACGAGGAATCCGAGAGCGCCGGCGAACTCCGTCTTCGGGATCTCAGAACCGTCACCGGCGATGAGGGCCTCCACATCGGCGACAGTGATGTCGGTGCCATTGACGGTTGCTGCCACGCCGCCACCGCTGCCTCCGCTGCCGCACGCGGCGAGGGTGATGGCGGCAATGACCAGGAGAATTGCATACTTCTTCACGACGGATTCCTTCGAAAGAGGGGAGAGGAGAAGGGTAATAGTGGGGTATGGGTTATGGGTGGTGGGTCTACTCAAAACCTCGAACTCAGAGCCCACCACTCATTCCCACATCTCACGCAGGAAGGCGATCAGCCCTGGTACCAGGTCGCGCGGGGCCGGGATGAAGATCACACCCTCCTGGGCATTCAAGACCGAGCGAGGCTGGAGCCGTTTCAGTCTCACCTCCTGCGAGCTCTTCAGGTCGACCGGGCCCATTCTCACTTCATGACGCAGCTGGACCAGCTCTTCGAGACCGACCCGCAACGCCTCCACCCGGAGCCTGGCCAGGGAGATGAGGGCTTCCGCCTCAGGCGGCAGCGGCCCGAACCGGTCGACCCATTCGGCAGCCACGTCGTCGACCTCCGCGTTGGTGGTGGTGGTCGCCAGTCGACGATAAGCCTCGAGTCGCAGCTCCTGGTCGGCGACATAAGTGTCCGGCAAGTGGGCGTCCACAGGCAAGTCGATGCGGACCTCCCTTTGCGTCGTGACCACCGGCTCCCTGCCCTCCAGCTCCGAAACTGCCTCCGCCACCAGCTCGGCATAGAGATCGAATCCCACCGCTGCGATGTGGCCGCTCTGCACCTCACCGAGGATCGACCCGGCGCCCCTGATCTCGAGGTCGCGCAGGGCCAGCTGGAAGCCTGAGCCCAGATCGGTCGCCTCCCCGATCGCCTCGAGCCGCCGATGGGCATCCTCGGTCAGCGACTGGTCGGCCGGGTGGAAGAGATAGGCGTAGGCCCGCTGATCAGACCTTCCCACCCGGCCTCGCAGCTGATAGAGCTGGGCGAGACCGAGCAGGTCGGCCCGCTCGACGATCAGGGTGTTCACCTTGGGCAGATCGAGCCCGGACTCGATGATGGTGGTGGCCACCATCACGTCGTATTCGCCGCTCCAGAAATCGATCATCACCTGCTCGAGCTGGCCTTCTGACATTTGCCCGTGGGCGACGACGTATCTCGCGTCCGGCACCAGCTCTTGAAGGCGGGCGACAGCGCGGTCGATGGACTGCACCCTGTTGTGGACATAGAAGATCTGACCCTCCCGGAGGATCTCCCTCCGGATCGCGGCCGAAACGGACTGTTCGTCATAGGGCCCGACGTAGGTGAGGATCGGATGACGATCCTCGGGTGGTGTCCTGATGTGTGAGACGTCGCGGATCCCGGTGAGCGCCATCTCCAGGGTCCTCGGTATCGGCGTGGCAGTGAGGGTCAGGACATCCACTCCCACTTTGAGCCTCTTGATCGCATCCTTTGCGGTCACGCCGAATCGCTGCTCCTCGTCGACGACGAGAAGGCCGAGGTCCTTGAAATGGATGTCGTCGGAGAGCAGCCGATGGGTGCCGATCACCACATCGACCTCGCCCGTGGCGAGTCCAGCGACGACCGCCTTCTGCTGTTTCGGCGTGAGGAAGCGGGAAAGGGCCTCGACATTGACCGGATAGCTCTGGAATCGCTCGGCGAAGGTCTGATGATGCTGTTGGGCGAGGAGCGTGGTGGGTGCGAGGACGGCGACCTGCTTCCCCGCCTGAACCGCCTTGAAAGCGGCCCTGATCGCGATCTCGGTCTTGCCGTAGCCGACGTCGCCAAAGACGAGCCGGTCCATCGGTTGCCCCGCTTCCATGTCCCGCTTGACGTCGACGATGGCCTGCATCTGATCGTGGGTCTCCTCGTAGGGGAACGATCCCTCCATCTCCCGCTGCCAGGGCGTGTCTGGCTCATAGGTGTGGCCGGTGGCGGCGGCTCGGATTCGGTGAAGCTCGACGACCTGCTGGGCGACCGCTGCTACCGCCTTGCGAACCTTGGTCTTCTGATCCGACCAGTCCTTGCCCCCCATGCGGGAGACACGGGGAACCTCGCCCCCCGTGTAACGCCGAACGGCGGCAAGCTGGTCGACCGGCACATAGAGCCGGTCCCCTGCGGCGTAAGCGATGATGAGGTAGTCGCGCTCGATCCCGGCCATCGTGCGCGAGACCAAACCTTCGAACCGGCCGATCCCATGCTGGTGGTGGACCACGAAGTCTCCCTCGGTCAGGTCCCGATACTGCTGGCCGACTTCGGCCCGTGACCGGCCCGACCGGCGATGGGCGCGGCGTCGGCCGGCGATCTCCTGCTCGCCGAGGACCGCCACCCCGATCGAAGGGGCGACGAAGCCCCTGTGTATCCCAACGGGGATCACTCCCGATCTCGGCGTCACCAGGGCTGGAAGCCGGTCGAGCACGAGGCCCTGTTCGGCCAACGCCGCCGCCACGCGATCTGCAGCGGCTTCTCCATCCATGGCAATCACCGTGTTGATCTGCCGCCCCAGCAATCTCCCCACCCCAGCGGCGACCGACTCGGGGCTCCCGGGGATGGCGTCGAGTGCGCTGATCTCGACGACCGGGTCGCCGGGACCCGTGGGGCTGGATGGCATCCGCAGATGGGCTCTGCCGGCGAGGCTCTCCTCCAGATCGAGGAACAGCGCCGGATGCTCACCGGCGTTCGGGGCCTGGTCGCCCCAGGTCGGGGCAAGCGCGGCGGCCAGCTCTGACTCCTCCTTCACCAGCTCGCGAGCGCGGTCCAGGGCGCGGCTCGGCTCCACGATGACCAGACCAGCAGCTTCGGGTAGTGCGTCGATCATCGAAATCGGCTCGGCGAGCCAGGGAAGCCAAGACTCGATGCCAGGGAAGATCTGGCCTTCCACGATCCGGTCCCAGGTAGAAGCGCTCCACGGCTCGCTCCGGACCAGTTGAGCGGCACGTTCGCGAATAAGGGGATCGGGCCGAAGCTCCCGTGCCGGGAACGCTACGAGCCGGGGCACGACGTCTTCGGAGCGCTGGGTGGCCACTGAGAAGGCCCGCGTCTCTTCGAGTTGATCACCCCAAAAGTCGAGCCGCACAGGGTTGTCCGCTTGAGCCGTGAACACATCCACGATCCCGCCCCTCACTGCAAACTCACCACGTGCCTCGACCCGATCGGTGCGGGAGTATCCGAGGTCGGCCAGGGCACGGGAGAGAGTGTCCATGCTCACCTCGTCACCGGGAGTCAGGATCAGGGGTGTGTGGGCCGACGGACTGAGTCGCTGAATTGCGCCCCGCACGCTGCTGACGACGATTGCCCGATCGGCCATTTCCAACGCGTGTCGCGCCTCGGAGCGGTGCGCCATCGTGCCGATGTTCGGCGACACATGCTCAAAGGGGAGCGTCTCCCACGCCGGGGCGAGAAGCACGTTGTCGAGGAACAAGGACAAGTCGTCGACCAGCTCCTCAGCATCCCTCTCCCCAGGCACCACCACGAGGAGCGAGGTCTCGACTTGGTCGGCGAGACCGGCAATGGCGAAGGCACGCCCACCCGGTGTCACGGACCAGGTGCCGTGGAGATCGGGTAGAGGGGCGGACCGCCAACCAGACAAGAGTGGCTCGAGGGGGGCAACCATCGGGGGGCCGATGGTACCTGTGGTTCAGACGAGCAGACCCTGGTCCCGAAACCAGTCGACCGTGCGGGAGATCGTGGTCTCGAGCGGCGTGTAGCCGAGTCCCAGCTCTCGGGTGGACCGGCTCCCGTCGTAGGTGTGACCAGCCCTGAGCACCCTGACCATCTCACGACAGACCGGTGGCCGTCGATTCGTCATCCGCGCCCCGAGCTCGAGGGCAGGTGCTCCGGCCGTCGCAACCCAGCCGGGTAGGAATCTCGGTGCCAGGCTCCGCCCCGTCACCTGGTTGAACAGGTCGACCAGCCTCGATATCGAAGAGCTGGAGCCATTGAGGATGTACCGCTGCCCGCTGGCTCCGCGTTCTGCGGCGAGAACGTGGCCGCGGGCGCAATCGTCGATGTCGACGATGGACACGGTGGTCTCCACCAGGAATTGGAGCGTTCCATTCAGGAGATCGAGGATCAGCTTGCCGGTGCCGGTCGCCCGGCCCGGTCCCTGCACCGACGACGGGTTGACCACGACAACATCGAGATCGCTCGCCTCCTCGAGGACGAGTTGCTCGGAGAGATGCTTCGACCTCTCGTACCGGGACAGATAGCTCCCCCGATGACGGCTGGTCTCGGAGCCGATGGTCCCGTGCGCCTCACCGATGGCGGCGGCCGAGGATGTGTGAATCATCCTCTCCACGCCGGCGACGCGGCAGGCCTGCATCACGTTGCGTGTGCCTTGGATATTGACCAGGTCCATGAGGTCGGGATCCGGGGAGCACATCTCGTTGATCCCGGCGACATGGAAGACCCAGTCTTTCCCCTCGACCAACGGGAGAAGACCGGGAGGATCGATCACGTCGCCCTCGACGGGAGCGGCGCCGAGACCCGCCAATTCGGCAGAAGACGCCGGAGTTCGGGCCAGGGCGCTGACCTGATGCCCCTCGCCGACCAGATGGCGAATCAGGGCGCGGCCCACAACACCGCTGCCACCGGTGACACCGACTTTCACGTGCGAGTTGGGGTCGGTTCCGAGCGAACCGTGTGCCAGAAGGCCGAGATGTATCCCCAGGCCGATCCCACCGTGGCGATGACCGCGATCAGCATCGCCCACTGATCGAGGTACCAGGGGCCCCATCGATCTGCGAGCCTGAAAAAGGCGAGGAAGATGGCGACGAACTGGGTTATGAACTTGATCTTCCCCCAGGTCGAGGGGCGGATGAGACCGCCCTGGGTCGCCACGACTCCACGCAGGGCCATGACCAGGAACTCACGGAAGATGATGATCGAGGCGGGCCAGATCGAGACCCGATCGATCGAGACCAAAGCCAGCAACGTTCCCGTGATGAGGATCTTGTCGGCCGTGGTGTCGAGAAAGGCCCCGAGCAGGGTCCCCCCGCTTGTCTTTCGAGCGAGGTAGCCGTCGAGGAAATCGGTGAAGGCGGCAACTGCGAAGAGAGTGGCAGCTATCGCGAGGGCGTAGTCGATGCGGTCGGAACGGGTGAACGCCATGATGAACGGCACGAGAAGGATGCGGGAGAGCGCCAAGATGTCAGGCGTTGAGATCGGGGTCCTCCTCGACTAGCGATCCGATCTTATCGACGGCGCCGGTTCAGAGAGGAAGGCCATGAGTGCCTCGACGGTCTCATCCGGTGCCTCCTCGGGGAGATAATGCCCGCAAGGGAGTGCCCGGCCCCGCACATCGTCGGCCCATTCCCCCCAGACCTCGAGGACGTCGTACCAGTTGTCGATCGCCCCCCTACCGGACCAAAGAACGAGAAGAGGGCATGCGATCTTTCGACCCTCCTCCTTGTCGGCTGTGTCGTGTTCGAAGTCGATGGTTGCCCCAGCCCGGTAGTCCTCACAGATCCCACGAATGGTCTCGGGGTCGGAGAAACACTCGAGATAGTCCTCCAGGGCGCGATCGTCGAAGAAGCTGGTGTCAGGACCTCTGGTCGTATGCCATCGCCAATACCAATCGGGGTCGGAACCGATCAGCTTCTCGGGCAAGGGCGCCGGCTGGGCCAGGAAATACCAGTGATAGTGGCTCAGTCCGAAATCCCGGCCACCGCGGGCGAACATCTCGCCGGTGGGGATGATGTCGAGGACGGCGAGCCTTTCGACCACCTCGGGATGATCCAGGGCCATCCGGTAAGCCACCCGCGCCCCCCGGTCATGCCCGGCGACCGAGAACCTCGAGTGGCCCAACCTCGTCATCAGGTCGATCTGATCGCGGCCCATCGTCCGCTTCGAATACGGGCTGTGATCGGGAGAGGACTGTGGTTTCGATGTCTTTCCGTAGCCACGGAGGTCCGGGACGACAACCCTGAAACTCTCGGCCAGCCGGGGAGCGACCCGGTGCCACATCACATGTGTTTGTGGATTGCCGTGAAGCAGGAGCAGCGGTGGGCCGACGCCACCGACACGGACTCGCACCCGTATCTCACCGAGATCGAGCATCTCCAGGTCGAATCCATCGAACATGCTCAAACCCAGCCCAGGGATCTCTCCACCGCTTGTTGCCATCGCCCGTGGAGACGAGCGCGCTCATCGTCGCTCATCGCCGGGGACCAGCGGGCGTCCTCTGCCCACAGGCTCCGAATCTCGTCGAGACTCGACCAATAACCGACGGCGAGACCGGCTCCATAGGCGGCGCCGAGGGCAGTTGTCTCGGCCACCTTCGGCCGGATCACGTCCACTCCGAGGATGTCGGCCTGGAACTGCATGAGAAGGCCGTTCGCCGTCATGCCACCGTCGACCCGGAGCTCCAATAGATCCACACCGGAGTCGGCCACCATCGCATCCAGGACATCCCGCGTCTGAAATGCCGTCGATTCGAGGGCGGCCCGGGCGATATGCCCCCGTTCGGCAAAGCGGGTGAGGCCTGTGATCACACCCCGGGCGTCGGGCCTCCAGTGGGGGGCGAAGAGACCGGAGAACGCCGGAACGAAGTAGACATCGCCGTTGTCGTCGACCGAGCGAGCCATTGCCTCGACCTCGGAGGCGTCGTCGAGGATTCGCAAGTTGTCCCGAAGCCATTGGACCAGCGAGCCGGTGACTGCAACGGAGCCTTCCAGTGCATATGCCGGGCGCTGGTCGGCGATGCGGTAGGCGACGGTTGTCAGCAGCCCGGCGTCTGAAGTCACCGGGCTCTCCCCCGTGTTCAGCAACATGAAATTCCCCGTGCCGTAGGTGTTCTTCGCCTCGCCTGGTTCGAAACAAGCCTGGCCGAACAGCGCCGCCTGCTGGTCACCGAGGATCGCGGCCAGGCGGACTCCACTGAGAGGGCTCGCGCACTCGAGGTCGAGTCCGATCGAAGGAACGATCTCAGGGAGGATTGCGCTGGGCACGCCGATCTCGAGGCTCAGATCGGCGTCCCACGTGGTCGTCGCCAGGTCCATGAGAAGGGTGCGCGAGGCATTGGTGACGTCCGTGATGTGACGCCCTCCAGCGGGCCCACCCGTGAGGTTCCAGGCGATCCAGGAGTCGATGGTCCCAAAGGCGAGCTCCCCACGTTCGGCTCCCTCCCTGAGATCGAGGTCATCGAGTAAATAGCGTGCCTTGGGGCCGGAGAAGTATGTGGCCAGCGGAAGACCGGTCTTCGCTCTGAATCGGTCGGGGCCTTCGTCACCGGCGAGCTCGCTGCACAGGTCGGCAGTCCGGGTGTCCTGCCAGACGATGGCGTTGTGAACGGGCTCACCTGTCCTCCGGTCCCATATCAGCGTCGTCTCCCGTTGGTTCGTGAGGCCAATCGCTACGAGGTCGGAAGCCTTCAAGCCGACACGGGAGAGAGCACCCTCGATCACCGAGGTCGTCATCGACCAGATCTCCACCGGGTCATGCTCGACCCACCCGGGCTGGGGAAAGATCTGGCGATGCTCTCGCTGATCGACCGATACGACCGCCCCGACGCGGTCGAAGATCATGAAGCGGGTCGATGTGGTCCCCTGGTCGAGGGCGCCGATGAGGTCAGCCACGTCGACCCCTATCCGTCGAAGGCCGCTCGGCGATCGTCCATCGACAGCCCCCTTCCGATGTAGGTCGAAGTGCCTGCCGACAGCAGCTCCCGGGCTGCGGTAGTCATCGCCCCGTAGGCAGCAAAAGCCAGGGCACCACCGGTCGAGACGCGGCGGACACCGATGTCGGTGAGCTCGGAAACTCCGGGCCCGTCGACCCTGGCCAGCACATTTACAGGGGCTGCGGTCTCAGTCACCACCCGTTCGATATCCCGGATGTCGAAAAGCCACGGCGCATAGACCACATCGGCGCCTGCCTGGCGATAGGCGATCAAGCGGGCGATCGTGTCGTCGAGATCGTCGACGCCGTAGAGGTGATTCTCCGCCCGGGCCGTGAGCACCATCCCGCTCGACCTGGTCACCTCTGCCGCGGCGGCCACCCGCTCCGTTGCGATCTCGATCCGGTCGATCCCGGAGCCGGCGTCGTAGTCCTCGATCGATACCCCCGCCGCTCCGGTGTCCGCGATCCTTTCCACGGTGATGGCGACACCGCCGGCATCATCAGCGAAGCATCGCTCGGCGTCGACGCTAACCGGCACGTCGACAGCATCCACCAGCGCAGTCACATGGGCCAGCAATTCCTGGAGAGTGACACGCTGATCCATCCGGCCCAAAGAGGCGGCATGTCCGGAGCTGGTGGTGGCGATGGCCTGGAACCCGAGTGAGCCGAGGATGCGCGCGGAGCCGACATCCCACGCATTGGGCATCACGAAGCATCCGGTCTCGTGCAACCGTGCGAATCGGGCGCGGACCTCGGACGCGGACATCGGGGCGAGGCTAACTGTGCTGCCGGAACCGCCTCGAGATCAGTGGGTACGAGGCCTGTGCCCTTCGCGGCAATTGATCGACTTCAGGAAGACGAGTCTCGACCCCGGTGTGCGGCCTTTTCCTGAGCCCGAGCCGGGTCGGTTGGCCACAGCTCGACGATGTCGGCGGCGTCCTCGATCATGAGATCAACCTCGGCTCGCTCCGCCTTGGTGAACGGGCGAAGGACGAAATCGGCAGGGTCCATCTGGCCTGGTGGGCGACCAACACCGAGCTTGAGACGGTTGAAGTCCTTGGTGCCGAGTGCGGTCTCGATGGATCGAACCCCGTTGTTGCCACCGCTTCCACCCCCGACCTGAAGCCGGAGGCGCCCGAAGGCGAGGTCGATGTCGTCGTGGATGACCAGGATGTCAGAGGGAGCCAGATCGAAGTAGTCGAGCAACGTGCGCACGGCACGACCCGACTCGTTCATGTATGTCATGGGGACGGCGTAGAGGAGCCGGTCGTCACCGGCCCCGATCTGGGTCACCTGTGCCTGCACCCGGGATGGGCCCCGGCCCAATTTCTCCCCAGCCCGTATCAGAACACGCGCGAGCACCTCATAACCCGAGTTGTGTCGGGTGCCCTCGTAATCCGAACCCGGGTTGCGCAGCCCGATGACTGCGCGGGCGGGCTTACTCGCCGGACTCGCCTCCGGCTTCGTCCGCAGCAGATTCCTCAGCCTGGCCATCGGGCTCCTCACCTTCGGCGAGCTCCTCAGCCCCTTCGATCTCCTCGCCCTCGACCTCTTCGGGCTCTTCCTCGATCTCGGCGGCCGGGGCAGTCACGCTCATCAGAACCGTCTCGGGATCCTCGGTGTAGACCACTCCTTCGAGCTCGGGAAGGTCGGCGATACGCAGAGCATCTCCCATGGTGACCCCCGAGATATCGAGCTCGATGCCTGACGGGATGGAGGTAGCCAGGGTCTCGACGACGACATGGGTCTTGCTCGGCGACAACACGCCGCCCTCGATCACTCCGATCGGCGTCCCCAGGAAGTGGATCACTACTTCGGCGTGGACGGTCTCGTCCAGTGACACGGTCACGAAGTCGATGTGGCGGTATTCGTTGCGGAAAGGGTGCCGCTCGATGACCCGTGCCATGGTCAGGACCACGTCCTGTCCCTCGATCTCGAGATTGATGAGAGCGTTGGCGCCGGCCTCGGTATGCAAGGCCATGTGGAGGTCGTGGGCATTGACGGCGACGTTGATCGGGTCTGTGGCCTTGCCGTAGACGATGCCCGGCACGCGCCCCGTCCGGCGGAGACGGCGCGACTCACGCGAGCCGGTGGGCCGGCCCGTCTCGGCGCGCAGAGTGATTTGCGAAGACATCTCGAAGGGCTCCTCGATGAGGTGGGTGAGTCCCCAATTATGGCCCGGACCCGTGGCTTGTGCCAGATGAGACCGCGTCCATCCATCCCGTTGACCCGGCGACGAGACGGTCCAGCATCGTCTCTTCGGTCCACCCTCCACCCCGGAAGGAGTGGCTGGCCCCTTCGAGCAGCTCCACAGTGGCGTTGGGCAGGGTTTGGATATGCCGCTCGAACAGCTCCATGCGGCTGAGGGCATCACGTGTTCCCTGGAAGAAGAGCAACGGGACATGCACATCCTGGAAATGGGCCACACGCAGCCGATCCTCTCGACCGGCGGGGTGGAGGGGATAGGCGTAGAGGATCACTCCATCCGCGGGATAGCCCTCGGCGACCAGATATGTCGCCATGCGCCCACCCATCGACCTGCCCGCCAGAAAGAGTCGATCGACGTGTGCGTCGAGGTGCTGAGCGGCGGCGCGATGGGCGTCGATCAACCGCTCGGGGCGATCGGGGCTCTTCGAGCCCCGCTCGGTGTACGGATAGTTGAACGTCATCACCGTGTAGCCCGCCAGGGCGAGCCCGTCACGAAGAGAGACCATGAAGGGATGGTCCTGGTTGGTGCCCGCTCCGTGGGCAAGGAGGACGCCACACGGGCCGGAGCCGGCGAGGCGCCCCGAAACCTGGCCATCGGGCCAGGTGATCGTGGTGCTGCTGGCCATGGCACAAATGTAGGGCAGGTACCGTGACCTGATGGAGGCGATGGTCCACGAGACGCCCCAAGAGGTGGCCGAGGCCGCAGCCAGGAGGGTGGCCGATCTGCTTGGCGCATCCACCGATCGGTTCTCGTTCGGCCTTGCCGGAGGCTCCACGCCCGAGGCCACCTATAAGGAGCTACGTGGCCGGGCCACGGGCTGGGACCGGGTCGATGCCTGGCTGTCCGACGAGAGATGGGTGCCTCCCGACCACGAGCGATCGAACGGGCGCATGGCAGCGAGCGTCCTGTTCGACCATGTCGACGCCGTGTTCCACAGGCCCAAGTGGAGCGAGTCCTTTGGGCCCGACGACTCGGCCGCCCATTACGAGGCTCGACTCAGGTCTATCCACGGCAACGGGCCACCCGACGTGGTGTTGCTCGGGATCGGGGAGGACGGGCACACGGCGTCTCTCTTCCCCGATACTGCCGCCCTGACCGAAGGGAGGCGATGGTTCGTCGGCAACCAGGTGCCTGCTCTCGGCGAGGACCGACTCACGGCAACCTTCAATCTCCTCTGGGAGGCGCGCCTGCTGATGGTCCTGGCGGTTGGGGAGTCGAAGGCGCCGGCCGTGCGAGCGAGTTTCGAAGGAACGACCCCGGCCGGACGGCTGGGTGAGGGGGAGGCCGAGGTCGAGTGGTATCTGGATCGAGACGCCGCGTCGCTGCTCGGCTGAGCTGGCTCACCCTCGTGGTGCTGGTCGCATCGGCCTGTTCTCCGGAGTCAGACCCGAATGCGACAGCAACGGCGCCAGAGATTCCGACCACGACCACCTTGCCCTTGGCCACATCCACGTCGGCGGACCGTGCCACGACATATCTCTCGGGTACCGACCTCGACATCCGGGTGCCCGAGGGCGAAGGGCCTTTCCCGGCCGTGGTCCTGGTCCATGGCGGTGGGTGGGTGGGGGGCTCGCCGGAGCTCATGGGGGGGCTGGCAAGGTTCCTCGCGGCTGCGGGATACCTCACGGTCAACACTGCATACACATTGTCCAACGGCATCGCCGGCTTCCCGCTAGCCGTCGATGATGTCGCTTGTGCCGTCCGCAATGCCGCTGATCATCCAGATAGCGACGGCACCGTCACCGTGGTTGGGCACTCGGCTGGGGCCCATTTGGCCGCGCTCGTCGCATTGGACACCGATGTATACGGCAATGAGTGCGCGCTGGCTGAGCCGGTGATACCCGAGCGGCTGGTCGGGCTCGCCGGCCCTTACGACGTCGCCCGGATCGGGCCGTTGATCGTGCCCTTCTTCGGCGTGCCACCCAATGAGGACCCGGCGTTGTGGCAGGCCGGCAATCCCCTCAACCAGGTAGCGAACAATCCCGACCTGTCCAGTCTGATCATGCACGGCGAAGAGGACGGTTTGATCGATCTCAGCTTCGCCACCGACTTCGCCGATGCCCTCAAAGGTGCAGGATCCGAAGCTGTTGTCGAGGTGGTCGAGGGGGCGCGCCACAACGAGATGCATGACCCCGACGTCGTCGGGGACCTGATCGTCACCTGGTTGCAGCGGGATTAGACGGGCTGCTCGCCCGGCCAGAGGACCCAGGCGCTGTCGTGGCGAGTCATCCCGATCCTGGGGTAGTAGTCGACCGCAGCCGGTGCAGCAAGGAGGATGACAGTGGCGTCCGGAGTCGCCTCCCGGGTGAGACGAACCAGCTCCTTTCCGACGCCCTGACCCTGGTAGTCGGCTCGCACGGCGAGGTCGGAGAGATAGGTGCAGTAGACCCAGTCAGTGACACAGCGCGAGATCCCAACCATCAGGTTCCCGTCCCAGGCAGTGATCACGAGGTCCGCCTCCTCCAGCATCCGGGCCATTCGCCCTCTGTCGTCGACCGGCCGTCGCTCACCGAGGGTCGAGTCGACGTAGAGCTCGATCATGTCGTCCAGGTCGAGGTCGCTGCCGGTGCGATAGGTGATCATCGGCGTTGATCGTAGGATGACCAGGCGATGCGAACTTTCGCGAGGCTCACTGGCCTGGTCGTGCTTCTTTATGGAGCGTGGATGTTCACGATCAATCTGTTCGAAGCCGTCACCGGTTCCAACACCTATGAGCCGCCCTGGATGTTGCTCGTCGTCCTCGGCTTCGGAGCATCCGGCGCCATCGGCGCCACCCTCTTCCTGCTGAGCATCGACGGTCCGTCAAGGTTCAGGACGCCGATGATCCGAGCGATCGGCTGGATCGGGATGTTCATCAGCTCCGCCCTGCCGACGAGCATCTTCTATGTCCTCCTGATCATGGTCGCTGTCTCCGCCGTGGTTTTGCTCAGGCCGATCGAGCAGGTGCCGGAGGAAACTTCACTCAACTCCGGGTGATGTCCCTCGCCGCAACACGAGGGCCGAAGCTGGGCTCATGTCCCAGCGTGTGGAGGAGGCGGGTCACCCTGCCCCGATGAGGGCGGAATGGCTCGAGCAGCTCCAGCATTTCCTCGTCTGTTCCACGCGGGCGGCCAGTCAAGTGATAGACCACGATGTGCTTGAGATGAAAGTCGCCGACGTCGACCTGGTCGGCGTCGCCGTGGGAGATCGAGAGAGTCTTGGACACCGTCCAAAGTCCCACCCCCTGGATCGAGACCAGCTGAGCCGCGGCATCTGATGGAGTCGCGTATCTCGACTTGTCGATGCGAGCCGCCGTGGCCGCCACCCTTCTGAGGAGGTCAGCTCGCCGCTTCTCCAGGTGCAAGCCGTGATAGACCCAGTAGGGGGCACGTGACATCTGCTCCGGGTCGGGTGGCAGACGCAACTCCCGCGGCCCCGGAGCCGGATCGCCGAACTGTCGCCGCAGGCCCCGGACCGCCGCTGTCGCCTGTTCGCCTGTCACCTTTTGACCGCAGATCGCACGGACCAGGGCGTCGAACACCAAGTCAGTCCTCCCGAACCGCCAGCCCGGATGAAGTCGATGCAGCTCCCCGACAACTGGATGATCGGTTTCGAATTCGGTCGGGTCGTCGCCGAGCCCGGCGATGGCGTCGAGACGGTCGAGCAGCCATGGCCCGCCGTCCCCCCAAGCGTCGCCAAAGAGCTCCTGCCTGGTTCGTCTCATGCGAAGCGAGCCCGTGCCAAGCGGGGTACGCGCCGTCAGCCACCAGCCGTCATCGGCGAACCATCCATGCAGGGGGCGCAGTGTCGCTTTGAGATCGAGTGGGCCGTCTATCGGGATCGAGCGGCTGATTGAATCCACGCCCATCGTCGTCACCATCGATCGTGATGGACAACCTCGTCGAACGGCCGGCGGGCGGGGTTCTTGATCGGCTTCAGCGGCCGGTCCGCTGGATAGCCGAGCCCAAGCATCCAGGTGAGACGCCGGTCTTCGGGGAGCCCGAGGACCTCAGATGCAAGCT
>JALDXP010000030.1:0-15873 GCA_032154885.1 Actinomycetota bacterium | reverse complement strand
GCCACCTTCGATCCCACCATCGCATTCACCAGCGTCGACTTCCCGACGTTGGGACGTCCCACGACGGGCACGAACCCTGACCTCATTCGGCGTCCACAGCCTCCGATACGGACACGGAGACATCCGCCACTCGCCTGCCCTGCATCCGGATGACGGTGAGGGTGAGCGGACCATGCGAAAATTGCTCACCCTCGTCAGGGACACGCTCGGCGAGACCCATGACCAGACCCGCAACGGTGTCCCAATCCTCATCGGGCAGGTCCACACCGGCGAGACGAGCCAGATCGTCGACCGGTAATCGACCGTCGACGTCCCAGCCGCCGTCCCGACGCGCGGAGATGAATATCTCCTCTTCGTCTGTTTCATCGGCGATCTCCCCCACCAGCTCCTCGAGCAGGTCCTCGATGGTGACCAGGCCGGCCACCTCCCCGTACTCGTCCACGACGATCATCTGGTGTCGGTGATTGGCCTGCATCTCACCCAGCAGCGCAGAGGCGAGCTTGGTCTCCGGAACGAACTCGACGGGCCTCATCACCTCGGCAACGGAGGCGGGGCGCCGGCCCTCCCCCAGAAGAGGCAAGAGGTCCTTGACCATCACCATGCCCACGACGTCGCCGTTGCTGGTCACCGGGATCCTGGAGAAGCCCTCGTCGGTGGTGATCGAGATCAGATCGTCCACAGACGCCGTCACCGGCACTGTCACCATGTCCGGCCGTGGTGTCATCACCTCTCGCACAACCGTGTCACCGAACTCGAGCACGGAGTCGATCATCTCCCGCTCCTGTTCGGTGACTGTTTCTGGCTCCGGCTCGAGCTCTCCTTCGTCATCACCATTCGATTCAGTGATGAGGTCGGATGCCCAGCCACCAAGCCCGACGGCAACGCTGAGCAGCCTGGCCGACCTGTAAGCGATAGAGCGCGGCCTGCGCCTCCCCAGCTGGCGCGGGGCAAGGTCTCCGAGGAGAAACACGACCAGGAAGACGATGGCGGAGTAGGCGACAGCGGTCCCGAGCGTCTGCTCAGCAGTGACCAGAGCTGTCCCCGCCACGGCGGCCACGACCAGCAGAGCCGAGCCGACCATGGCGACGGCCGGAGTTATCGCTTCACGTTCCTCGAGGAGCGCGGCCACGATGCCGGCACCGCGGACCCCATCGGCTTCGTCTCGCAGCGCGTCCGCTCGGGGAACTCGGGTGATTGCCGATCCGGCAGCGCGCAACCACGCGGCGAGGGCGAGGGCGGCAACCGCCACGATGATGATCGCCACGCTCACCTTCGCACCACGCCAACCATCGACAACAACTCGGTTTCCCGACGCTCCATCAACTCGGCATCCGCATCTTCGATGTGGTCGTACCCCAGCAGATGCAGGATGCCATGGGCAACCATGAGGGCCATCTCGTCATCGAAGCCGATCTCGGTCTCTGCAGCCTGACGGCTCACATAGGCCGGGGCGACGATCACATCGCCGATGACGAGCGGAGGTCCGGCGGGGTCATGATCGGGCACGAAGCCCGGTGTCAACTCCTCAACCGGGAAGGCGAGGACATCGGTGGGGCCGGTCCGATCGAGAAAGCGCTCGTTGTACGAGGCCATCTCGTCGTCGCTGACGAGGAGCACGGTCACCTCTGTCTCGTCGGGGTATCCCTCTTCGGTGAGGACCAACTCGGCCAGATGACGCAACTGGAGCAGATCGACCGGCTCACCCTGTTCGTCGGCCAGAAAGACGCTCACTGGCCGGCGCCGGGTTTTCGACTGGGAGGGTCGTCCATCAGGTTCCGGGGAAGTTGGGATACGCGATGCGCTGATGGTAATGACCGACCAGCGAGTCGAGGAAAGCCGAGCGGATCAGGGTCATCTCGGCGAGCGTTAGCGGCGATTCGGAGAGTTGGCCGTCGTTCAGCTTCTCATCGATGACACGGTCCACGACCTTCTCGATGGCTTCGGGCGTCGGCTCCTCGGTCTGGAAGTTGGCCCGGCAGGCTGCTTCCAGAGAGTCGGACAGCATCACGATCGCCGTCTCGGCCGTTCTCGGCTTGTGCCCGATGTGGCGGAAGTCGTTGGGATCGACGTGATCGCCGTTCTGGGACCTGGCCTTCTCATAGAAGAAGCGCATGATCCCGTCGCCATGGTGGCTGACGATTCCCGTGGCAACGTCGGACGGGATCTTGAATTGCCGGGCCAGCACGATGCCATCGCTCACGTGCCTGCGGATCACCTCGGCGGACTCGAGTGGCGTCAGGAAATCGTGAGGGTTCTGGATCCCGAATTGATTCTCGATGAACATCGTCGGGTGCTCGGTCTTGCCCAGGTCGTGGTAGTAAGCCATGGCTCGAGCCAGTAGAGGGTTGGCACCGATCGCACGGGCGGCTGCGTGGGCGAGCGTCCCCACCATCAGGGAGTGGTTGAAGGTCCCGAAAGCCTTCTCCTGGAGCAACTGGAGTGCCTCGTGGTTGCGATCGGTGAGATCGAGGAGGCTGAGACTCGTGGTGATGTCGAAGGCCGACTCGAAGAACTGGAGAGCGGCCAGACCCACGAGTGAGGCGATCGCCGATATGCCGAACGCCCACGCCATCGAGATGCCGACCACCTCCCACACGACGTCATTCGGCCCGACATGGAAGAAGGACGACGTGGCTCCAGCGGCGACAGCAGCAGTCAGGGCGGAGAAGACGACAGCGGTCCGGAAACCGCCGCGACTGGTGACCGAGCTCACGAACGGGATCGGGGCGAGCGTGGCGAGGGTGGCGTACACCGCGACGCCAGTGTCCTGAGTCCCAACCGCGGCGATGACTCCCACCGCCAACGCCATGAGCACTGCTATGCGTGAGTCGAAGAGGACAGCCGTCATGAACCCGAATGCCACCGCCGGCAGGACATACCAGCTCGATTCAGGCTGGAAGACGACGGTTGCCCGCACTGCGCCGGCGGCAAGCACGAGAAGGATCCCGAGAAGGGCGATCATCCGGGGCCTCGCCCAGAACTCGGCTCGGAAGCGTGACAGATACAAGCCGAGCAGCCCGACCAGGACGGCGAGAACTGCGAGCAGGCCACCGTCCGCTTCTGCTTGAGATGCCGAGGATGTCGTGGCAGCTATTGCGTCGATGTCGAGCTGGGTGACCGGCACTCCAGGGGCGACTATCAATTGGTCAAAGACGTAGTCGACCTGCACGTCCGCTACTGCTTCCGCTGCCTCGTCCCTCGCCTCTTCGGTTGCCGCCTGGTCGACGAGGTAATTGGCCTGGAGGAACGTCGCCACGATCTCACCGGCGGCGTCACTTGCTTCGGCGTCTGGTCCCGGAGGACTCGTGTCCAGATACACCACCTGGGGTGGGTTGGATCGGAGGCGTTGTTGGGCGGTCTGAAGTTGGTCCGGCGTGATCCTCAAGCCGAACTCCTGAAAGAGCCGATCAACCGCCGCCTGACGTATCAACGGGAAGTGCGGGTCCTCGCCCAGCGCCGCCCTGATCACGTCATCGCTGGCGGCGAGGGCAAGAGTGGAGACCGCATCGCTGGCAACCGTATGGGTGGCCGTCACCTGCGCTACGACATCTTCGACCGGGCGCAAGTTCACTTGGAACGGAATCACCTCGGCGGTGCAGGTCTCGCCGGTATCGCACTCCACCAGCTGCTGGTAGTTGGGGCTGCCCACCACATATCCCTCTGGTATCTGGGCATCCGCGGGGTCGACCCGCACCAGGGCGGCACCGGCGGGCACCTCAGCCGACCAGACACCGTTTGCGTCGGTCATCACCTCGAATGTCTGGTCGCCCGCCTGGATAGTGACCGCGATCCGCTCGACCCCGGTGTCGACTCGCGCTCCCTCTGCCTCCGGGTCGAATGTGCCGTCGGCCTCTACGTCGAGGAACACCGAGCCAGTCAGTAGCGCGGGCTCGGAAACCTCTGTGGTCTCGGTTGTCTCCTCCGCCGCCGTAGTGGGAGGGACCTCCGTCGCTTGCGGTGCCGGAGGTTCCACCGGATCACCGATCGCCAGAGCCTGCACATCGTCGAACACGCCCGTCACATCCTCATTTACCGTGCTCTCGATCTGCTCGTTGATCTGCTCGATCGGCGGGACGGATTCCCTGGCCTCCTGTCTCAGAGCTTCGGTCGCGACCGTGTCGGTCACGGTCCCTGGAATCTGCGCTCGATACTCACGAGGGGCCAATTCGCCCACGTTCAACTCGGGGTCGACCGGCCCCCCTCCCAGGGACAGCACGCCCCACGCCGCCACAACGGTGGCGACAAAGGTTGCGAGGCGGACCAGTGTGGGCCGCGGCATCATTTGACCTTGCTCTCGAACCGGGCGTACGCCTCGACGATCGAGGCGACGATGCGATGCCGCACGACGTCCCGGGCGGTGAGCTCGACGAAGGAGACACCGGGAATGTCACTCAGAATCTCGCGGACAACCTTCAGACCCGACCGCCGGTTGTCCGGGAGATCGGTCTGGGTCATATCACCTGTGATGATCATCTTGGAGTTGAACCCGAGCCGGGTGAGGAACATCTTCATCTGCTCCGGCGTCGTGTTCTGAGCTTCGTCGAGGATGACACAGGCGTCGTTGAGGGTCCTTCCTCTCATATAAGCGAGCGGGGCTATCTCGATAGTTCCCTTCTCGACCAGCGCTGCAGTCTCCTCGGGGCCGAGCATGTCCCACAAGGCGTCGTAGAGGGGTCTCAGATATGGATCGACCTTGGCGGCGAGATCTCCCGGCAGGAAGCCGAGCCTCTCCCCAGCCTCGACGGCGGGACGGGTGAGGATGATTCGACGCACCGACCCGCTGACCAGGCTGTCTACCGCGGCGGCCATGGCCAAATAGGTCTTCCCGGTGCCGGCGGGCCCGATGCCGAAGGTCAGGGTGTTCTCCCTGATGGCCTCCATGTACTTCTGCTGACCATGGGTCTTGGGACGGATCATCCGCCCGCGTCCCACCGGGATCCCGTCGGAGAGCACGCCCGATGGGCTGGGCACGTCCTCGATGACCATCTTCACGACCTCGTCGACCCGGGCCGAGTCGAGGGCATGGCCCTCCTGGACCAGGATGAGCAATTCCTCGAGGACGGTTCGGGCCCGCTCGACCTCGGTATCGGGCCCCTTGAAGGCCACCTCGTCCCCGCGCGCGATGAATCGCACGTCCGGGAAATGGGCTTCGACCTGACGCAGGTGTCTGTCGGCCTCACCCAAGAGGTCCAGCATCAGATGATGGCTGGGGACGCGTAAACGCGAGTCGATAGATTCGGTGGGTTGCTCAGTGGGCACAGGAGACGACGCCCTCTCTGTGGCGTCGCGACCATTGTAGAGGCCGCCTTGTGCTGATTCGGAGAATTCAGTCAGGCCCGGAGGCGACTTCCACCGTCGAATCGAGCAATGAGGCGATAACGGCCTTGTCGGAGTCGCGGACCTCATCGGGTCTGCCCTCACGGCGCAGAAAATGGATCGCGGCGAGGTACCGGTCGATGAGATCGCCATCTTTGGACTCGGCGGCCATGTCCAGATCGATCAACACACTTCGCTCCTGCGAACCGAGGGGCAACAGATCGGATGGAGGCACTGCATAGATCTCGGCCAGGCGCACCAGTCGTTGAACACTCAGCGCGCGCTCCCCACGCTCATAAGCGCCGACGACGGAGGCCTTGAACTCACCGCCTGTGTACGACTCGAGCTCCCCCAGCGACCAACCCCGCTGACGACGAGCTGCACGCAGGCGCAAGCCAAGTGAAGCGCTGAATCTGTCCACCAAGGGTCTCCTCCCGTAAGCCCGTGGCGAGATGCTACATGTTCCATGTCAGGATTCATAGGAGGCGCGCCGCGGCAACGAGAGCTGCCGTCTCCACCCGGAGCACCGTATCGCCGAGATCCCAGCGGATCGCATCCTCAGGGATCTCCCCCGACGCCCATCCACCCTCGGGGCCGACGACCACTGTCCGCGCGAGGGGATCCTCCCGTGTTCCCCCCCGATCGCACACCACAAACGGTCGATCGATCTCGGCGAGGGCGACGAGAGTGTCCGAAGTCCTCATCAACCATGCACCTCGCGACTGCTCCATGCCGGACACCGACCATGATCGAAGTTTCGCTGCATTTGGCAGCCGGCCCTGCCCATGCCTGGTATCGAGGAAGAGCAATTCGGCGACACCCATCTCGGCGAGCTTCTCGACCAGGAATCGGGCTCGATCCCGATTGTCTGGCGGGGCTGCAATCACGATCAGGTCAGATGGTGCAGGGACCAGGATCTCCTGCCCCCTCACCACCCGACCGCTCAGAAGCTGCCCGTCGCCGGCGAGCCCCTTGCCGTCGGTGTAGGACACCGGCGCCCCGTCGCCGACCCGGAGGACCCTCTCGAGATGTCGTCTTTGCTCTCCCGACACCTCGACCTGGTCCCCGGTCCAGGGACCAGGGACGAGAAGGTGCGGCACGTGGCCCATCGATGACCTCGATCAGCCGGCCGAGGCGGGCCGGTCCGTCCTCTCACCCCGCAGCTCGGCCCAACGTCGGAGGGCTTCCTCCTCGTCACCAGTGAGGTCGCGCGGAACGGCAACTGAGACGACTACGTGGAGGTCGCCCCTCGTCCGGCGGCCGAGATGAGTGACGCCCATGCCTGGCATTCGGAACACGGACTCGGGCTGGGTACCGGCCGGGATTTCGAGTTCGCTCTCGCCGCCCTCGATCAACGGGATGGCGATCCTGGTCCCGAGGGTCGCTTCGGCGATGCCGATCGATGCGCGATGGACCAGGTCGGCATCGTGACGCTCGAACCTCGTGTCGGGTGCAACCAGGATCTCGACGTAGAGATCGCCGGGCGGCCCGTAACGCCCTCCCGACTGTCCACGTCCCGAGATGCGTAGCCGTGTACCGGAGGACACGCCGGCGGGAACTTCGACGGTCATCGTTCGCTCGCCATCGACGGCGCCGATCCCGGAACACGCCGAACAAGGGCTCGTCACCAGGACACCCTCGCCACGACAGGTCGGGCACGTGACAACGGTCATCATCGTCCCGAAAAGTGACCGCCGCGCCATCCGAACCGAGCCTGCGCCGCCGCACTCGGTACAGGTGGTCTGACCATGGCCCTCCTCGGCTCCGGTCCCGCCGCAAACCTGGCACGTGTCCTTGGTCGCGAAAGTGACCTCGACGTCGGTGCCGAAGGCGGCACCGATCAGTTCTACTTCGGTTCGAACCAGGACGTCGCTCCCCCGGGCCGGTCGGCTCCGGGACCCACCACCAAACATCGAGCTATCGCCGAACACCGAACGCAGGAGATCGTCGAACCCGCCGAAGCCGGCGAACAGATCGGAGAGGTCGATCGTGTCCCCCCTGTCGTATCGGCGTCGCCGATCCGGGTCGGATAGGACCTCATAGGCCTCGGCTGCATCGCGAAACCGAGCCTCCGCCACCGGATCGCCCGGATTGGCATCGGGATGAGTGGCACGCGCGATCAGCCGAAAGGCCTTCTTGATCTCTTCGCTGGTGGCGTCCCTACCGACCCCCAGGATGTCGTAGTAGTTCTTGGCCATGGGTCAGTCTTTTTCGGAGCTGATCCGGTCCTCCAACTCGCGGGAGACCTCCTCGACCGCCGAGATGGCCCGCTTGTAGTTCATCCGCATCGGCCCGATGACGCCAACCGACCCGCCGCTGGCTCCCGCCTCGTAGGTCTTGGAGACGACGGCGAGGTCGACATCTTGCAAAGGCAACTCGGCACCGATCTGGATAGATGTCCCCGAGGCCACCGCAAGGATCTTCATGACCTCGGCCTCACGGGCCAGCACCTCGAGGATGCGCTGCACGGCGCTGAGGTCCTCCCACACCGAGGTGAGCCGCTGAGTACCCCCGATGAAGATCTCGGTGCCGGCGGCCGCAGCCAAATGCAGACCGTCGTTCATGGTGAGGACCGCCTCACGTGTGCGCTCGTCGAGTCCTCCGAGCACCTCTTCGCTGATCATCGGGGTGGCCCCCAGATCGGACCCGACCACGGCAGCACTGACCACTCTGTGAGCCGCTTCCAACTCGCTCGAGGTGATCGGGACCCGCACCCGGGCCCTCTGCTGAAGCACACGACCCCCGTCAGTGACCACGATCAACAGCATCTGATCGGCCGTGACTTGGACGCTGTGCAGATCGCGCACCCGATCCCCACGGAGGGCCGGGGCCACGACGACGGCGGGCAAATCTGTCACCTCGGCGAGGAGATCGGAAGTCTCCTTGAGCAATTTGGAGAGCTCGAGATGGACCTCGCCGAAGAAGGAGTTGATCTTGGCCTGCGCCGTCGAGCGAAGCCTCCCCGGGCCGAGATGGTCGACGTAATACCGATATGCGGCGGCGGTCGGGACCCTGCCGGCCGAGGTGTGGGGCTGGATGACGAAGCCCTCCGCCTCGAGGGCAGCCAAGTCGTTCCTCACGGTCGCACTGGACACCTGCAGATGGGCGCGGTCCACGATGGCGCGGGAACTGACCGGCTCGCCCGAACGAATGTGCTCCTCGACCAGGGCGCGAAGGATCTCTGACCGACGATCTTCAAGCATGTTGCATCAGAGGTTATCCGTGTTGGTCGACTCCACCCACCCCTGCGGCGGGTCCAGATCGAGCACTTGACGGTGCACCTCGTCGGTGAGCAGCGGGCGCCGGACCATGAGTCTGCCCTCGGCGACCTCGATGACCCCCTCTCTGAGCAGCATCTGCCCTCCACTGGTCTGGAGCAGGGACTCCACGCCGGGGCCGGGACCCACGCCTGCCGAGCGGCGCAAGCCAACGAAGAGTCGGTCGATCTCGACATCCCAACCCTCTATCGGGTCGGCGCCGGCGATCGGCCTCATGCCGCCTTCGACACGATCCATGTATGCGTCGAGTCGGCGCACGTTGTGACTCCGCACGCCGTTCAGGAACCGGTGGGCCCCGTTGCCGTAGGCCTCGTACTCGCCCTGCGCCCAGACGACGAGGTTGTACTTGCATTCCTGACCGGTTCGGGACCAGTTGGATACCTCGTATCTCTCGAGACCTGCAATGGGAAGGAGTCGCTCGGCAAGCTCGTAGCGATCAGCTTGGACGTCGGGATCCGGTGCATCGGCCCCGGCCCTGACCTCACGATGAAGCGGAGTGCCAGGCTCGACGGTCAGCGCGTAGCAGGAGACATGGTCCGGGCGCAGGTCGATCGCTCGCTGGAGTGAATCTGCCCACGACTGTTCAGTCTCCTCAGGTGTGCCGAATATCAGATCGAGCGAGATGTTGCCAAAGCCAGCCCGACGTGCGCTGTCGACTGAGCCCTCGATGTCCTCTGCTCGATGGCGCCGGCCCAACTTGGCCAGCACCGTGTCATCGAAACTCTGGGCCCCGAATGACACCCGGTTGAATCCGGCCGCGAGCAGAGCTTCGGCCTTTTGCACACTGAAGTCCTCGGGGTTGGCCTCGAGTGATACTTCGGCATCATCTGCGATGCCGTGACAGGCCTGTAAGGCAACGAGAACCAGCCCCAGGAAATGCGGACTGACATGGCTCGGAGTTCCTCCGCCGAAGTACACCGCCTCGAGGTCCTGCCAGGGCCCCGCCATGCGGATCTCGGCGACGACGGCATCGATGTAACGCTCGATTCGGTCATCCGCCCCGGCCACCACCGCGAAGTCGCAGTATGGGCAGACGGCGGAGCAGAACGGGATGTGGACGTAAGCAGCGGCTTTCGAGGCGTGGATATCGAAGTCTGAGCCGTTCATATGTCGTCGTCGACTCGGAGTGCGGCCACGAACGCCTCCTGAGGCACCTCCACCGAGCCCACCATCTTCATTCGCTTCTTGCCTTCCTTCTGCTTGCTGAGAAGCTTCTTCTTGCGTGTGACATCGCCGCCGTAGCACTTGGCGATCACGTCCTTGCGTTTCGCCTTCACCGTCTCCCGACTGATGATCTTGCCTCCGATCGCCGCCTGGATCGGCACATCGAACATCTGACGCGGGATCAGACTGCGAAGACGCCCGGTCATCGTCTTCCCGTAGTCGGCGGCCTTGTCACGATGGAGAACGGCGGAGAACGCATCCACCGGCTGGCCATTGAGCAGGATGTCGACTTTGACCAGGTCAGCCGTCCGGTAATCGGCCGGCTCATAGTCGAGCGACGCATAGCCCTTCGTCCTCGACTTGAGGAGGTCGAAGAAGTCGAACACGATCTCGGCCAGGGGTATCTGATAGTCGAGCTCGACGCGCTCCGGGCTCAGATAGCTCATGTTGCCCATCTCGCCCCGTTTCGTCGTGACCAGCTCCATGATGGGGCCGACGTACTCGGTCGGCGTGAGGATCATCGCGCGGACGTACGGCTCGGAGACGCTCACCCGGCTCCCAGGGTCAGGCAGGTCTTGAGGCGACTTGATCTCCCGAATGCTGCCGTCAGGGAGGGTCACCCGATAGGCGACCGAAGGCGCCGTGGCGACCAGGTCCAGGTCGTACTCGCGCTCCAGGCGCTCTCTCACGATCTCCATGTGGAGCAGGCCGAGGAAGCCGACCCGGAACCCAAATCCCAGGGCGCGACTGGTCTCCGCCTCCCACATCAATGACCCGTCGTTGAGGCGGAGCTTCTCGAGCGCCTCCCGCAATCGTTCGAAGTCGTCGCCATCGGTGGGAAACAGACCCGAGAACACCATCGGTTTGGGCTCGGCGTACCCGGGCAATGGGTCACGAGCCGGGCTTGTGGCGTCGGTCAGGGTGTCGCCCACCTTGATCCGGTCGATCTCCTTGACCCCGGTTATCAGATACCCCACCTCTCCAGCTTCGAGCGCACTGACCGGTTTCGCCGAGGGCGTGAGGACCCCCACTTCCGCTGCGTCGTGGGTCTCTCCCGTGGCGATGAACTTCAGCCGGAATCCGGAGCGAAGCCGGCCGTCGACGACACGGACGTAACACACCACCCCTCGGTACGCGTCGTAGTAAGAGTCGAAGACGAGGGCGCGAAGAGGGGCATCGGGATCGCCCGCCGGTGGTGGCACCTGCTCGACGAGACGCTCGAGGAGCCCGGTCACGCCTTCTCCGGTCTTGGCCGAGATTCGCACGATGTCGTCGGAGGACCCGCCGATCACGTTGGTGATCTCGCCGGCGACCCGATCGGGGTCTGCGGCGATCAGATCGATCTTGTTGATGGCCGGAATCACCTCGAGACCGGCATCCACCGCGAGGTAGGCATTGGCCAGAGTCTGCGCCTGGACCCCCTGGGCGGCGTCCACCAGCAGCAAGGCGCCCTCACATGCAGCCAGCGAGCGTGACACCTCGTAGGAGAAATCGACGTGCCCCGGTGTGTCGATCAGGTTGAGCTCGTAGTCATGACCGTCTGCGGCCCTATAGGAGAGTCGGACGGTCTGTGCTTTGATCGTGATCCCACGCTCCCGCTCCAGGTCCATCGTGTCGAGGATCTGCTCGCGCATGTCACGCTCGCTGACGGCACCGGTCAACTCGAGGAGGCGATCGGCCAGGGTCGACTTCCCATGGTCGATGTGGGCAATGATCGAGAAGTTGCGTATGCGCGCTTGATTGGTCACGGGAAACCGGGAGGAGGCGGCATTGTACCTTGGAATATGGGCCTGCTACTCTGCGGTTTCCGGCGCACAGACCCGACCCCTGAGTGCCGATTCCCGACCAGACGAGACTTTTCAACATGGCCAACATCAAGTCACAGATCAAGCGAAACCGCCAGAACGAGAATCGGCGCATGCGCAACAAGTCGATCAACTCCAGCCTGAAGACGAGTGTCAAGAAAGTAGAGACAGCCGCCTCCGCAGGAGAGCCAACGGACGAGTTGCTCCGTGAGGCGCAGGCGAAGATCGACACCGCGGTCTCGAAGGGCGTCCTTCACAAGAAGGCTGCCGCCCGCAAGAAGTCACGACTCGCCAAGCGCGTCTCGATCAGTTCGTAAAACGTACAACGGGGCGGCGAAGCCGCCCTACCCGTACCAGCGGCAGAAGGCAACCGTCAGCCGCTCCAGAGTCACCCGATGAACCTCTTCTGGTTGGGACTTGATGACCCGGTCTGCCCGCACCAAGGCCTCTTGAGCTCGTCGCAACGACGACTCCCTGACCCGTCCCCGCTGTGACCAGAACCGTCCCGGTCCCCGATCGGCGGCTGTCACGCCGAGCCATTGGCGGAACGTCGACTCATCCGGCGCCGCCGCAGCGAGCGCACGCTTCTTCAGATCCGACTCGACAGCGGCCAGGAACACCAGCGGGTGCCCGTGGACGAGGAAATCCGAGAGACGTCGAAGCGCCTCCCCGACATCGCCTCTCGACATGGCATCTGTGATCAGGAAAGTCGGCTCGTCAGGACGGTTCTTGAATCGGTTGAGCACGACGTCCTTGGTGATCTTGCCGCTGGTCTGCTCGAGCTGATCGAGCGCCTTTCCCATGGCTGCGGTATCGGAACCGAATTTCTGAAGAAGGGCCTTCTCTGCGCCCTTCTCGAAGGTGAGGCCACGATCGCGAACTTCAGCCTCGAGCCATTGCATGGCCTGCCGCTCCCACATCTTTCGAACCGTCTGGGAGCTGCCCAGTCTCTTGACGAGTGCAGACAACGACCTGGGCAGAGCGCCGGTGGCCAGGATCACAACCTCGATCGTTGAGAGGTCGGCCGACTCGATCAACTCCTCCAACACGGTGCCCTCCGAGGCTTGAAGATTCTGGGCGTCTACGAGCTGCAGCCCCTGGCTCTCTCCGAAGAGCGAACCGGATTGCAACAACGGGATGACCGGCTCCAGCTCGGTGCGCAGGGCACCGTCACCCTCCTCCCCTGCACCGCGACCCGGCACATCGACCCTGAGTACCTGGTCCCGCTCCAGCCCGGCTCGGGCGAAATGCTGCGCCGCCCCATCGAGCATCTGCTCACGCTCGCCAGGCCCGGCATTCGACTGCGCCGAGATCAGCAACAACGCCATGGGATTGACGGTAACCGGAACGACCGACCGATTCGTTGGTCAGGCACGCCCGAAGAGGCGGGCCAGGTCGCAAGCGACGGCCACGTCGTGGACCCGGATGATGTCGGCCTTGTGCTCCAAGGCAAGTGAGATGTAGGCCACCACGCGATGGAAATCCCGCTTCCGCGGGATCGGGATCAGGACAGGCTTGCCAAGCGCGCGCAACCGCCCGGAATCGGCGATAACCCGGAGTTGCATCCGGGTGTATGCCTCATAATCGCCTCGATAGTTGAGGGCGATCCCCGGATCGAGGATCACGTTCTCTATGCCGATCTCGGCCAGCTCAGAGAGCAAAACGACAAACGCGCTCGCGGTCTGGTCCGCCTTGTCCTCCTTGATCTCGATCTCTCCGACATCATGCGGGTTGTCCCCTTCCACATACACGGCAATGGCTGCGACGCCGGCCTCGGCGACGGCCTGGCGCATCTCCGGGTCGGCGAGCCCACCGGTGTCGTTGATGATGACCGCCCCGGCGTCCACGGCGGCGGATGCCACGTCCGGCTTCCAGGTGTCGATGCCGACCAGATGTCCCTCGGCGACCAGGGCCTCGATCACCGGAACGACTCTGGCGATCTCATCCGTCGCCTCGATTGTCGGGTTGTCGAAGTGTGACGATTGCCCACCGAGATCGATCATCGTGGCACCCCAAGACCGATAGCGGTCGGCCAACAGCAACGCCTCGTCGACGGAACCGACGACTGTGTGGACGTTCTTGGAATCCGGGGAGACGTTGATGACTCCCATCACATACGTGATTTCCCCCAGAGGAAGTTGTGTAACGCCAAGATCCAGCACCTGCCCAGTCTCCCAGACTTCAGCCCAGAGGCACTAAGACGTCACCGACCAGATCCGTCCGCAGGACAGTGGCCCCGCTCTTCTCGAGTGTTGAGATGACCCATTCGACTGGATGCCCGAAATCGTTGGCGCCAACTGAGATCACAGCCAGGTCGGCACCCACCCCTTCCAGCCAGCGAGCGTCCGAAGTACCGGCACCATGATGGGGCACTTTCAGCACATCCGCCCTCAGATGCGTCAGATCGGCCTGGGCATAGGTCTCGATGTCGCCCGCCAGCAACATGGTTCTCCTGGGACCTCTCACTGTGAGGACGATCGACTGGTCATTCGATGAGGCGTACTGACGGGACGGGCCGTCCACAGTGAGAGTCAGCGCCCCGAGGCGGTACTCCTCACCGACCGATGGCTCCACGACCGGGATACCGACTCCCGAGAGGAGCCCGAAGAGGTCAGTCGATGATGCGGTCTCATGCGGGTGGATTCGCGCCCAGACCTCGCCGATCGGGATTCTTCCTGCCAGAGCCGTGAGGCCGAGAGCGTGATCGGCGTGGGCGTGGGTCAGGACCACGAGATCCAGCTCATGCACCCGGTACTCGTCGAGGTTCTCGATCAGAGTGACCGGATCGGGCCCGCCGTCGACAAGAGCGAGACTCCCGGGACCGCCCGAGAGCAGCACCGCGTCACCCTGGCCCACATCGAGAACCACCGCACCGTGCTCGGGCAAGGAGCGGGCGGGGGCCACGAGCAGAAAAGCGATGACGGCCGCTCCCAGGAGGGCCAAGACACCCCTGAGCCCCGGTCGAAGCAGATGAATCAACCCCGCCACGAGCATGATCCCCATCCCCAACCATCCGACCTGGGGCCATGCTGCGGCCGTTCGAGCTATCCAAAGGACGACGTCCGCCAAGCCCGCCCCGAGATGGGCCATGAAGGGCGGCCCGACGACTCCAAGCACGCCCAGAACCGTCGAACCAGCGACCAAGGGCGCCGCCAGGAGGTTGGCGAGGGGCGAGAGGAGGGGTACGACGCCGAAGTGGAAGATGAGCAGCGGGGCGACGGCCACCTGCGCACCGATGCTCACGGCCAGGGCCCGCACCACCTTGCCACCGGAGGACGGCCATCTGGCGCCGACGATCACTCCGACCGTGGCGGCAACCGAGAGCTGAAATCCGGCGTTGGCCACAAGACCCGGGTCGATGAGCACCAACGCGATCACGGCGGCCGACAACACCTGCCAGGTCTCCATGGCGACGCCAACCAGACGACCGGCGAGGACCAGGCCGGCCATCGCGGAGGCACGAAGGACCGAGGGCTCGAATCGTGTGGCTGCTGCGAACAGGGGCAGGCCGAGGAGGCCCAGAACCGCCCTTCGCTTGGGCCCGATTCCGATCGGGCCAACCACCAGGTAGAGAAGACCCAAGAAGATCGCGACATTCGACCCGCTGACGGCCGTGAAATGCGATAGACCCGCCCGCCTCATCGCCGATTCATCGACCTCATCCACCCCGCTGGTGTCGCCCACCATGAATCCAGCGAGAAGGCCACGACCACCCTCGAGCGGCTTCAGACGATCGATGACCCGGTCACGCATCGCGTTCCCCAGTGCAAGGAACGGCGACCTGGCGCCGGAGACAACCTCGAACTCATCGACGTCAACCGTTCCGAGATAGGTCCGCCCCCCGAGCTCACCTGCCTCACCGACGACGCTTCCCTCGATCAGGACGACGTCACCAAGTGACGCTTCAGCGCTAGGTGGGAGGTCGGCCAGGACCGCGCCATGACCGACAGCGACCAGGGCGTATGGCCCATAACCGCCGTCGGTTACGTCACTGGCCATCACCCCTTCGGTCTCGAGGCGGCCACCGGGCAGCGGCTCGAGAGCTGCTGTGGCGATCAAAGAGTGGAGTGCGACGACCGCCACGATCAGGGCGGCCACGATCCGGCCCCTCGCCGACATCCAAAGGACCGGGATCGAGGCCAGGACAAGACCCCACCCAGCAGAGCGCCCGGCCCATGCCACGAGCATCGCCGCCACCGCGGTACCGATCCAAGGTCGGGAGACAACCGGTGGGAGCGCCGGATGGTCGAGGGTCAAGGCACGGCGATCGCGTCTCTCATCGCGGCCAATTTGGCTTCGCCGATACCCGG
>JALDXP010000029.1:0-15992 GCA_032154885.1 Actinomycetota bacterium | reverse complement strand
GCGGCGAGCCCGCTGCCCTCGCTGCTCTTCCTCGGGCTGATGGTTGCCGTCTTCTGGTTGTTCATCATCCGGCCCCAGCGTCAGCGCGCCAAAGCCCAGCAGGAGCTTTCCAAGACCCTAAGCCCCGGTGAGGAGGTTCGGACCATCGGCGGGATCCACGGCATCGTGGTCTCGGTCGACGACGACAGCGTCGTCCTGCGGGTGGAGGAGGGGAAGATCCGGGTCTCGCGTAAGGCCGTCGGCACCCGCGTAGGCCCGGACAAACCAGAAGCCGAATCCTCCTGATCCGGCCGTAGACTTCCCGGGTGGACAACCTCAGCGCGCTCATCCGCGACATCCCCGACTTCCCCGAGCCAGGGATCGTCTTCAAAGACATCACTCCGGTCCTCGCCGATCCGGCTGCATTCACCACTCTCGTCGAGGCTCTGGCTGAGCCGTTCCGAGACTCGGGGGTGACCAAGGTGGCCGGGATCGAGGCGAGGGGCTTCACCCTTGCGACGCCGGTTGCCCGGCTCCTCGGTGCAGGCTTCATACCGGTTCGGAAGCCGGGCAAGCTGCCGTACGAGACCGTCCGGGAGGACTACTCACTGGAATATGGCACCGATTCTCTGGAAATCCACACGGACGCTGCTCAGCCGGGGGAGAAGGTCCTCCTCGTCGACGACGTGATCGCCACCGGCGGAACAGCCGCCGCCGCCATTCGGTTGTTGAAGAAGATCGGCGCCGATGTCGTCGGGTTCGCGGTCTTCATCGAGTTGTCCTTCCTGAACGGCGCCCAGATGCTGGACGGTGTACCCCTGCATGCCCTCGTCAAGTACGACTGAGTCGAGTCAGGCGACATTCGAGGACGTCGCCGAGGTTTTCGTCGCCCATCATCCCGAGGGCGATGTCGACCTGCTGCGTCGGGCGTATGAAGTAGCGGCAGAAGCTCATGCCGGCCAGGTGCGAAAGACGGGCGACCCATACATCACGCATCCGCTGGCCGTTGCCCACATGCTGGCCGGCTACGGGCTCGACGAGCAGACCCTGGCCGCCGCCCTGCTCCATGACACGGTGGAGGACACGAATCTCACACTGAGCGATCTCTCCATGCAGTTCGGCGACGAGATCGGGCGTCTCATCGATGGGGTGACCAAGCTCGACCGGGTCCGCTACTCGAACCGGGAACAGGCCCAGGCGGCGACGATCCGCAAGATGGTGGTGGCCATGGCCCAGGACGTCCGGGTCCTGATCATCAAGCTGTTCGATCGTCTCCACAACCTCAGGACCGTTCACGCCCTGCGGGAGGAGAAGCAGCGTCGGGTCGCCCAGGAGACTCTCGACGTGTACGCCCCCCTTGCCCATCGTCTCGGCGTCCAGGAGATCAAGCACGAGTTCGAGGATCGGTGCTTCGCCATCCTCTACCCGGGGCCCAACGCCGAGATCCAGGCCAAGCTGGCTGAGCGGGCGCCGGAGCGTGAGGCGTTCATCGAGAAGATGGTCGACGAGATATCAGGCATCCTCGCCGATTCCGGTATCGAGGCCGAGGTGACCGGCCGTCCAAAGCACCAGTACTCGATATACCGCAAGATGCGGGAGCAGAACCGGCCATTCGAGGACATCCACGATCTGATCGGCATTCGGATCATCACCGAGACGATGCGGGATTGTTACGCGGCGCTGGGACTCATCCACAGTCATTGGGTTCCGGTGACCGGGCGCTTCAAGGACTACATCGCGATGCCCAAGATCAACCTCTACCAGTCGCTCCACACAACGGTGATAGGCCCCGACGGCAAGCCGCTCGAAGTCCAGATCCGCACCGAGGAGATGCACCAGAGGGCCGAGGCAGGGATCGCGGCACACTGGCGGTACAAGGAGGGTGAGGCCGGACAGCTGCCGCGCATGGATTTCATCTCCTGGGGCGAGGACGAGGACCCCGAAGAGTTCCTGGCCAACCTCAAGCTCGACCTCTATCAGGACGAGGTGTTCGTCCTGACCCCCGGCGGCGACGTCAAGCCTCTACCCGCAGGATCCACGGCGATCGATTTCGCCTATTCGGTCCACACCGAGGTCGGACATCGGTGCGTCGGCGCGAAGATCAACGGCCGACTCGTCCCCCTTTCCACCCGTCTCCAATCGGGCGACATCATCGAAGTGCTGACATCGAAGTCCATGGAGGCCGGACCGAGCCGTGACTGGCTCGCCTTCGTGAGCACCGGTCGGGCCAAGTCCAAGATCAGGCAGTGGTTCACCAAGGAGCGTCGTGATCATGCCCTTTCCGAGGGGAAGGAGTCGCTGCAAGCCCTGATGAAGCGCGAGGCGTCCAACATCTCCTCTTCCGAGAAGGAGAAGCTCCTCGAATCGATCACGGCCGAGCTTGGTCAGAAAGATCTGGAAGCGCTCCAGGTCGCCATCGGCGAGGGGACGGTCTCGCTCGACTCGGTGGCGACCCGTGTGTCGAGGCTGCTCCACCCGGAGACGGAAGACGACTTCTTCCAGCCTCGTCGGAGACGCTCGTTGGATACCGCCGAAGTCGTGGTCGAGGGTCAGGACGACATGCTCATCCACCTCGCCCGTTGTTGCTCTCCTGTGCCCGGCGATCCGATCGTGGGTTACGTCACGGTGGGCCGCGGCGTGTCGGTGCACCGCGCGGACTGCACCAACGTCTCATCACTGGCCGAGCGCCGTGAGCGGACAGTCGAGGTGTCGTGGCCACCTCAGAGCACATCGGCTTTTGTGGTGTGGATCCAGGTCGAGGCCCTCGACCGAACCAGGCTTCTCAGGGACGTGACCAGCGTCGTCAGCGACACCGGTGGGAACATCACCGCCTCGTCGACCCACACGGGTGATGACCGGGTGGCAATACTCCGCTATGAGGTGGAGCTCTCCGACCCGAGCCAACTACCCAAGCTCCTCGCCGACCTGCGTGGTGTGGACGGCGTGTTCTCCTCGTTCCGGCTCGCTACCGACCCCTCCCCCTGATGCTGACAGTCCGGGTTCCGGCCTGGCTTGCCGAAACCAACGCATACATCCTGGCTGAAGAGAGTGGTAGCCAGGCTGTGGTGATCGACGCCCCACCGGAGCCTGACGCGATCGGAGCCGTCCTGATCCAGCACGATTTGACTCTGTCGGCGGTGATTCTCACCCACGGTCACATCGACCACACCGGCGGCAGCGGAGAACTGGCCCGGGCGACGGGCGCCAGCGTCTATGTCCACCCCGACGACGATTTCTTGACCTTGCACCCGGTGGAGCAGTTGCGGGCGATGTTCGGCATGACTCCACCCGGGGTTTATGACGTCCCGGAGAGGTTCGAAGCATTGGGCGATGGGGATCGACTCAGGTTGGCGGGTCTCGAGTTCGAGGTGCGACACACCCCCGGGCACACCCCGGGGCATTGCTGTTTCTACCTTGAGCAGGAGGAGACCTTGTTGTCGGGCGACCAATTGTTTGCCGGGTCGATCGGTCGCACCGATTTCCCTTATGGCTCGCTCGGCGCGCTCATGACATCGATGGAACAGAAGGTGATGGTGCTCCCGGACGACACCAGGGTGCTCCCGGGCCACGGTCCGGAGACCACCATCGGCCGGGAAAGGACGGGGAACCCGTTCCTGCAGTGAACGTATGCTCCTGTCGATGCGGCCGAACGCGATCGATGTCGCACTCAGACGACTGGCTCAAACAGGAAGAGCGCGTATCCGGGTGCTCACTCGTGACCATCGCGCCACCGAGACTCGACTCCGCAACCGCGTCGCCTGGATATCGAAACCGAATGCGCGACTGCGCGTGGCTACGGTCAGGCAAGGCGACGGCTTTCTCGAGGTCGACCTGTTTCTCGATGGAACCGAAATGCCTGTTCCGCCCCTCGGTGATCAATCGTCGATATAGATCGAAGAGTCGATGTCGACGGAGCTGATCAGGGCACCGTTCGCGCCGATGGCGTCGAAGCGACAAGGGCAACTGCCGTCCGGGTCTTCGACGGTGTCCGGAAAGACCACCATGCGCTCGACGGGGCGCTGCCAGGTGGTCTCTGCGTCCTGATCGATGAATCTGACGGCGACGGCATCATCAGGGACGAAGACCCAAGACCACGCCATCACGCCGGGTCGACCAAAGGTAAGGCCGGTGATCGAGGGATTTCCTGGGTCTTCGACTTCGCAAGCGGCACTGCCTGAAACTTCACCGAAACAGACATAATCGTTTGGATCGTCTTCAACACGAGCTGCATCTTCGAGGAACTGCGCGGTGGGATGACCGATGTTGAGCTGGGGTAGGTCTCCGACCTGAACGGCGTGGGTCCAAACGAATGAGTCATCGTTGGGGGGCGGTTCCGCTTCGACGACTTCGACCTCTTGATTCGGGTCGAGACCGGGGATATCGGGAGCGGAGGATTCGCTGCAGGCCATCGTCGACACGAGTACGAGACCGACAATTGCCTTTCGCCGGATCATCTTTGAGAAACGTACCTCCTACGCCGCCGGCTCGTTGGGTGCCGGACCACAATTAACCTGCTTGAGCTCATGAGCTTCCGGCCACCCAAGGGCACCGATGACATCGGCGCGCCCGAATCGCATCTCTGGCGTGACGTGCTGGGGGAGTGGGAGCGGTGGGCCGATCTGTTCGGCTACCCCCTGGTGTCGACGCCGATCTTCGAGGCCACCGATCTGTTCGAGAGGGGAGTCGGGAGCGATACCGAGGTGGTCACCAAGCAGATGTACACCTTCACCGACCGAGGGGGCCGCTCGTTGACACTTCGACCCGAGGGCACAGCGAGTGTGGTCAGGGCATTTCTCGACAGCGGTGCGAAGGGCCCGTGGAAGGGCTCCTACTCGGGGCCGATGTTCCGTCACGAGCGGCCACAGGCCGGGCGGCGGCGACAGTTCTGGCAGGTCGGTGTGGAGTATCTCGACGTGGAAGGGCCGGCGTCGGACGCCGAGGTCGTCGAGCTTGGCTATCGGTTCCTGACCTCAGTCGAGGTACCGGGTCTGGACGTCGTGCTCAACTCCCTCGGTGACGCCGTGTGCCGGCCCGGATATGTGGAGGCACTCCGGGGATACCTCGATGCGAAACGCGATGTCCTGTGTGATGACTCGCTATCCATCGTCGACGTCAACCCGCTACGGGTCCTCGACTGCCGCGTGTGCGCACCTGTCCTGGCAGATGCCCCCTCGATGAAGGACCATCTTTGCGAGCCGTGCGCCGACCACTACTCACAGGTGAAGAAGTCGCTGGAGGCGCTCGACGTGCCCTTCGTGGAGGATGCGCGCCTGGTCCGGGGTCTCGACTATTACACCCGGACGGCGTTCGAGTATGTGGCCACGGATCTCGAGGCAGCTCAGAACGCCGTCGGTGGTGGCGGCCGATATGACGGGCTTGCCGAGTCGATCGGAGGGAGACGGGCACCGGGTGTCGGTTTCGCCCTGGGTGTGGACCGCATCGTCCTCGCCTCCACCAGAGAGCCTGTCGGGAGGATCGATGCGTACCTCGTCTCCGAATCGGGGCCGATCGAGGCGCTCATCGCTGCGTCGGCATTGAGACGCGACGGTCTCCGGGTCGAGATGGACACCGAAGCGCGGAAGGTCGACGCACAGTTCAAAGCCGCCAGCCGTCTCGGGGCTCGAGCGGTGGTGGTCCTGCCGGCGGCCGGTGACGATGTCGATGTGCGGATCGGTGACGAGAGGTCTCGGATGCCACTCGGCTCCGTGGCGAAGTGGCTCGAGGGACGGCTGTGACGCGCAGCCCGGCCGGATCTCTGCGAGCGTCAGACATCGGAACGACAGTGACAGTCTCGGGATGGGTCCAACGGCGCCGTGACCACGGCGGGATCGCCTTCATCGATGTCCGCGACGCCTCAGGGGTGATCCAGGTGGTGGCCGATCCTGCGGAGCACGAGTCGGTCGCCGATTTGAAGATGGAGTACTGCATCTCCGTGACCGGTGTGATCAGGGCTCGCCCCGAGGGCACCGAGAACCCCGATCTGCCGACTGGTGGGGTAGAGATCGGCGTGGGGGAGATCGCTGTGCTCTCACCTGCTGACACCTTGCCCTTCATGATCGACGACAGGGTCGACATCGACGAGCGCGCCCGGCTCCGATACCGCTATCTGGATCTTCGCCGGCCGCGGATGGGGGCGAACCTGAGAGCGCGTTCGAGGGCGACGGCGGCGATACGCCGCACTCTCGACGAGCAAGGGTTCCTCGAGGTCGAGACGCCGACGCTCGTCAACAGCACCCCCGAGGGGGCTCGCGACATGCTGGTGCCCTCCAGGCTGCGCAAAGGTGAGTTCTACGCCCTGCCCCAGTCTCCCCAACTCTTCAAGCAATTGCTGATGGTCGCCGGGGTCGAGCGGTATTTCCAGATCGCCCGCTGCTACCGGGACGAGGACTTCAGAGCTGACCGTCAGCTCGAATTCACCCAACTGGACCTGGAAGGGTCGTTCTGGGACCGCGACGACGTCCTCGAGACGATCGAGGGCGTCCTGGTCGCCGTGACGAAGGAGTTGCGCGGGATCGATGTGACCCGTCCCTTCCCCCGTCTCACATGGCAGGAGAGCATGGACCGGTTCGGCACGGACAAGCCGGACCTGAGGTTTGGCAGCGAGATCGTCGACCTGTCTGAGTTGTTCGGCGAGAGCGGATTCGGTGTCTTCAGCGACACCCTCGCTGCCGGCGGGACCATCCGGGGCATCAACGTCGGGCAGCAAGATTGGCCCCGGAGCCGCGCCGACTCGCTCACCGAGCGGGCCAAAGAGCTCGGAGCCAAGGGTTTGGTCTGGATGGTCGTCGAGGATGACGGGTCGCTCCGCTCACCAGTCGCAAAGTTCCTGGTTGACGCCGAGCTCGCCGGGATTCGAGACGGCCTTGATGCGAAGCCCGGTGATGTCCTGCTGATGGCTGCCGACCGATGGAAACTGGCGGTAGAGGTTCTCGGAACGCTTCGCAACGACCTTCTCCGACCCTCCGCCCACGAGGACCTGGCCTTCCTTTGGGTGATCGATTTTCCGCTGTTCGAGGAGCAGGAAGATGGCACGATCACCTTCTCCCACCACCCGTTCACGTCGCCGGTTTCGCTGGACGAGATGCGGGACAACCCGACCCGGGCGATATCCAAGGCCTACGACGCGGTGCTCAACGGGGTCGAGCTCGGCTCCGGCTCGGTCCGAATCCATGATCCAGACGTGCAGCGTCAGGTGTTCGACATCCTGGGTATCGACCCGGAGACCGCCGACCGGCGCTTCGGGTGGTTCCTCGAGGCTCTCAGGTATGGCACACCGCCCCACGCCGGGTTCGCCTTCGGCATCGACCGCCTCGTGATGGTCCTCCAGGGCGAGACCTCGATCCGCGAGGTGATCCCGTTCCCAAAGACGCAAAGCGGCGTCGACCCCATGACAGCCGCACCGACATGGGTCGACGAGACCCAGCTGGAGGAGCTCGGCATCGATCTGACCGAAGAGGCAATGTCCCGTCGGGAGCTGCCGGACGAGGACTGAGTACACCGCGTACCTGAGGTACGTAGGACCAGATATGGGCCTACGGGGACATAGAACACGCATGCACCATGATCGTCTCCTTCTGGGTCGTCCTAGGCCCATATACGGGCCCAGGAACCTCAGGTAAGGGTTAACCGTTACCGTCAACCGGGTGAGTGACCTGTTCTCCGCTCGGGCAGACGAGCTGACGTCGAGGGCCGCCCCGCTGGCCACCCGGATGAGGCCCCGCGCCCTCGATGAGGTCGTGGGTCAACCGGCGCTGATGGCACCCGATGCGGCGTTCCGGCGTCTGGTCGAATCGGGTCGCCCGGTGTCCATGCTGCTCTGGGGCCCGCCGGGAACCGGTAAGACAACTCTCGCCCGGTTGGTGGCATCCAGAGCGGAGGCCGCTTTCGAGACGCTCTCGGCCACCTCCGCCGGGGTGAAGGACATCCGTGAGGTCCTGGCGGGGGCGAAGAGCCGCCTGGCGACGGATGAGCGGCGGACGGTCCTCTTCCTCGACGAGATCCATCGGTTCGCAAAGAACCAACAGGACGCCCTCCTTCCCGGTGTCGAAGACGGAACGCTGATCCTGATCGGGGCAACGACCGAGAACCCATTCTTCGAGGTCAACTCGCCTCTGATGAGCAGGATGACCCTGTTCCGGCTCGAGTCCTTGCGTCCGGAGGAGCTGGCCGACCTGATTCAGCGAGCCCTCAGCGACAGCGAGCGTGGCCTGGGAGAGATGAGCCTGGACATCGATGCGGATGCCCTCGAAGAGTTGGGTAACCGCACCGGGGGTGACGCGAGACAGGCGCTCAACTCGCTCGAGGTCGCAGCGCTCCTCGCCTCCAGCGATGGCCGGTCGACCGTTTCAATCGGAGACGTGGCAGAGGCCCTGCAGCGAAGGATCGTTCGCTACGACAAGGTTGGGGACCAGCACTACGACGTCATCTCCGCCTTCATAAAGAGCGTCCGGGGCTCCGACCCCGATGCCGCCCTCTACTGGCTGTTTCTCATGCTCGAGGGTGGCGAGGATCCCGAGTTCATCGCGCGCAGACTCATTATTCTGGCGTCGGAAGACATCGGTTTGGCTGACCCCCACGCCCTCCCGCTGGCTGTGGCGGCCGCCGATGCCCTCGCCTATGTCGGGCTGCCCGAAGCGACCTACCACCTGACCGAGGCGACGATATATCTGGCCGCGGCACCCAAATCGAACTCTGTCGGGCGGGCGATGTCCAAAGCGCGCCAACTCGTCACCGATGGCCCGTCGGCAAGTGTTCCGCCCCATCTGAGGTCGGCGGCATACCCGGGCGCCGAGAAGCTAGGTCACGGCTCGGGATACCGATACGCCCACGACTTCGAGGGTGGCGTGGTCGCCCAGCAATACTTCCCCGACGGTGTCCCTGCCGAGGTCCTGTTCGAGCCGGGAGAGCAGGGTGACGAGAACGCCGTGCGGGACCGGCTCGCCGAGATCGACCAGATCCTGGGCCGGGAGGGCCGGGGCAAGGGGTAGCCTCGGGGAGATGCTCGATCGGATGTCGTGGTTCGTCATGGGAGTGCTCGTCGGGAGTTGGATCACCGTCCGCGCTTTGCGCCGGGGCCCGACGCCGGTCGAGTGGAAAGACGCCGCCGCGGCCACGGGGGCTGACCTGCTCGACCTGGCCGCCAATGCGGTCCGCCCCAATAAGAGCAGCCAAGTCTCCGTCTCTCGTTAACCTCGCCGCTCCCTCTTCAGGACCGGAATCCTTTGGACAGCAACCAGATTCGAACCGCTTTCACATCATTCTTCGAGGAAAAAGGGCATGTGGTGCGCCCCTCTGCGTCTCTCATCCCCAACGATCCCACGCTGCTCCTCACCAACGCCGGCATGGTCCCCTTCAAGCCCTACTTCCTCGGCGAGGAGACCCCACCGCACAAGCGGGCGACCACGGTGCAGAAGGTCGTCCGCACGATCGACATCGACATCATCGGGTCGACGAAGCGTCATCTCTCCTTCTTCGAGATGCCCGGCAACTTCAGCTTTGGTGACTATTTCAAGGAAGACGCGATCGCCTGGTCGTACGAGTTCGTCACTCAAAGACTCGGGCTCGACCCCGATCTTCTCTGGTACACGGTGTTCGAGACCGACGACGAGGCGGCCGAGATCTGGTCCAGGATCGTCCCGGTTGAGCGGATCCAGCGGCGCGACGAGAAAGAGAACTTCTGGCAGATGGGAGTGCCCGGGCCGTGCGGGCCGAGCTCGGAGATCTTCTACGACAAAGGCGCCGAGTTCGGGGAAGGCGGTGGTCCCGCCATCGGGGACGAGGACCGGTTCGTGGAGGTTTGGAATCTCGTCTTCATGCAGAACATCCAGGACGAGCCCTATCACGTGATCGGCGATCTGCCGGCCAAGAGCATCGACACCGGGATGGGCCTGGAGCGGATGGCAGCGGTGCTACAGGGCGTGCCGTCGGTGTTCGACATCGACACCATCGCTCACGTCCGGGATGCGGCCTCTTCATACACCGGACTCACCTACGGCGAGGACGAGCTGCACGATGTCTCCCTTCGCATCCTCGCCGACCATGGCCGTGCGGTGACCTTCCTCATCGCGGACGGGGTGGTTCCTTCGAACGACGGGCGGGGGTACGTGCTCAGGCGGATCCTTCGTCGAGCAGTGCGTCATGCCTGGCAGTACGGGGGAGAAGGCCTGGTCTTCCCCGAGCTGGTGGACGCGACCGTCGAGGTCATGGGCGACTGGTACAGCGAGGTGGTCGAGAGACGGGACTTCATCAATCAGGTCGTGGTCAGGGAGGAGGAGCGTTTTCGCCGGACCCTCGAATCGGGCCACCAGCTCCTCGACGCCGAGCTGGCCCGGGAAGATGCTCCGGCGCTATCCGGCGCGACTGTCTTCAAACTCCACGACACATTCGGCTTCCCCGTCGAGCTCACCCGGGAGATCGCCGCCGAGCGGGGGGTCGAAGTCGACAGCCAGGGTTTCGAGAAGGAGATGGCCGAACAGCGACGACGCGCCCGCGCCGCCTGGAAGGGCGGGGACGAGGTCGCCGCCCAGGAGGTATATCGCTCGGTGCTCGACGTCACCGGCCTCACCGACTTCGTGGGTTACGAGACCGACGCGGCCGAGGGCCAGGTCCTGGCGATGGTGGCCGACGGCGAGCCGGTCGAGCGTGCCGAGGAAGGAAGGCAGTTGGAGATCTTCCTCAGCCGCACGCCTTTCTATGCCGAATCCGGGGGTCAGATCGGTGACACCGGGATCATCGAGACCGAGACGGGGTCCGCCGTCGTCCTCGACACCAAGCATGCATTGCAGGGCCTCCACGGTCATCGGGTCCGGGTCCAGTCCGGGTATCTGGCGGTGGGTCAGCAGGCCACGGCCAGCATCGACATCCCTCGTCGCGAGGCAATACGCAAGAGCCACACCGGAACCCATGTCCTTCACTGGGCGCTGCGTGACGTGCTCGGCGATCACGCCAGCCAGGCTGGTTCCCTGGTCGAGCCGGGCCGGCTTCGCTTCGACTTCTCTCATTTCACCCAGGTCGCCCCCCAGGAGCTCGCCGAGGTGGAGGCCCGAGCCAACGAGAAGCTGATCGACAACGAGCGGGTGAAGACCACGGTCACGACCAAGGTCGAGGCCGAGGAGATGGGGGCTCTGGCCTTCTTCGGCGACAAATACGGCGACACCGTCCGGGTTGTGCAAGTGGGGAGCTTCTCGACTGAGTTCTGCGGGGGTACCCACACCCATACCTCGGCGCAAGTCGGGCCTTTGCTGGTCACGTCGGAATCGTCGATCGGGTCCAATCTCCGCCGGGTCGAAGCTCTCACCGGCCTGGCGGCCTATCAACAACTGGTGGAGGTCCGCGCCGGGCTGGACCAGGTCGGCCGGATGCTGAAGGTCTCGGGCCCTGAGGTCCCGACGCGGGTGGAGGGCCTCCTCGAGCGGATCGACACCCTCGAAGGCGAGTTGGACATTCTGCGTTCCCAACGACGTGGCGAGCTCGCCATCGAGCTGGCGGGCCAGGCCACGAAGGCCGGCGAGACGTCGTTGCTCGTCGCCTCCGCACCTGACCTCGACCCCAATTCTCTGCGTCAACTCGCCCTGGGTGTGAGGGATCGCCTTGGCTCACCTGCGGTGGTCGTGGTCGGATCCGCCCAGGCCGGCAAAGGGTCGCTGGTCGGGGTGGTGACAAAGGATCTGGTGGAGGCCGGGATCTCGGCCGCGGCGATCATCTCAGAGGCGGCGACCGAGCTCGGCGGTGGTGGCTCCCGAGACCCAGAGCTCGCCCAGGCCGGCGGCCCCAACGGCGACCGGCTCGATCAAGCTCTGGAGCGGGCCCGGGACAGTGCCGAGCGGCTCATCGGGAGTCCGTGAGCCGGTCTCTCGGCGTCGATTACGGAACGAAACGGGTCGGTCTGGCCATGTCGGATTCCCTCGGGATCACGGCCCGCCCACTCTCTGTTGTCCCGCGGTCGGCGGTGGTTGACGAGGTCGTGAACCTCGTCAAAGAACACGAAATCGGTACCATTGTCGTTGGCCTCCCCACCGGGCTGAGTGGTGATGAAGGGATGTCCGCATCCGAAGCCAGGAACCTTGCGGATGAGCTCGGCGCCGCGACCGGAGCCGAAGTCATCCTGGTCGACGAGCGGTACACCTCGAGAATGGCCGACGATGCTCTCCTCGAATCGGGCATGAAACGCCGGAAGCGGCGAGAGAACGTCGACAAGGTGGCAGCCGCAATCATCCTTCAGGACTATCTGGATCGAACCAAATGACATACGAACCTGCGCCCGAACAGCCCACTCCCTGGATTCGCGTCAGCAAGATCGTCGCCACCATCGGACTGGTGGTCCTGGCCGGGATCGCCGTAGTCGGCGGTGGCTCCTACCTGGGTCGTCTCGTCGGATCCACCTTCAACTCCGACGACCCCTCGGCCAGCCCGGTGTCAGTCCAGCCCGGGCAGGACGTGACGATCGAGATCCCATCGGGGTCGACCGCCGAGGACATTGGCGCCATCCTCGCCGCCCAGGGCGTAGTTCGCTCGGCACTCGAGTTCGAGGTTGCGGTGCGCAACAACGAGGCGGATGCCCGGCTCCAGGCCGGGACCTACGGCATGCAGACCGTCATGGACCCCAACGAGGTTGTGGCCATGCTCGTCGTCGGGCCGGTGGCTGATGTCTACCGGGCCACGGTGATCGAGGGTCTGAAGGTCGAAGAGATCCTCACCGCCCTGGCCGAAGCTTCCGGTCTGCCCTATGCCGACTTCGAGGCAGCATTGCTGAGCGGCGACGTCGAGACATCTCTCGCCCAGATGCCGGCGGAGCCGACCCTGGCCAACTGGGAAGGACTGCTCTTCCCGGATACCTATGAATTCGCCAGCTCGGCCGAGCCGGTGGACATCCTGCAACGGCTCGCCTCGACGATGGAGCAGCGAGTGGGGAGCATCGACTGGGCCACTCTGGAGACCGCAGGGATGACGCCATACGACGGGTTGAAGATCGCTTCCCTGATCGAGTCGGAGGCCCAGTTGGACGAGGAGCGCCCGACCGTATCCAGCGTGATCCACAACCGATTGAACATGGGCATGAAACTCGACATCGACGCCACCGTCCTCTACGCCCTGGGCACCGATGATCCGGCGCAGTTCGACAGGGAGGTGGACTCGCCATACAACACCTACCGGGTGAATGGGCTCCCCCCCACGCCAATTTCCACGCCGGGTCGCGCCTCGCTGGAGGCTGCCGCCGGCCCGGCGCAGACAGACTTTCTGTATTACGTACTGTCCGACCTGGAAGGGCATCACGCGTTTGCGGCCACGTTGGACGAGCACAACGCCAACGTGGCCCAGTCCCGAGAAGACGGGGTTCTTCCTTAGGCGCCCACGGTCGCTGCAACACTGGCGGTCGATGGCGTCCAACCTTCATCTCGCCGTGCTCGGCGACCCCATCGAGCATTCACGTTCGCCGGCGATACACAACGCGGCCATGGCCCATCTCGGCATCGATGGCTCGTACGTGGCGAGACGGGTCAGAGCAGGGGAGCTGAGCGATGTGGTGTCGGAGCTCAGGAAGGGCTCGCTCGACGGAGCAAATATCACAATGCCGCTGAAGGTGGAGGCTGCGGCGCTGTCCGATGACCTGACCGTGGAAGCCGCCGCCAGCGGCTCGGTCAACACCATGCGGCTGCGATCCGGCCTGGTCGAGGGTCACAGCACCGACGTGGTCGCCTCGGCTCGGGCGTTCTCGGATGAGCGGTTCGACCAATCGGCCCCGATCCTGATCCTGGGTGCCGGCGGTGCAGCGGCCGCGGCGATCATCGGAGCCGCCGGGCGGCCCGTGTATGTCGCTGCCCGCAATCTGCAACGCGCCACTGCCCTGGTCGACAAGCTCGGCGATGGAGGTGTGGTTCCCCTTGGTGTTGGAGTCAGCGGCGCATTGGTGGTGAATGCCACTCCGCTGGGCAAGGATGGGGATGGGCTGGCCGAGGCGATCACCGCTACCGCTTCCGGCATCATCGACCTGCCATACGGGCCAGGCGAGACCCTCACCGTGGCTGGTGCCCGGGCAACGGGGTTGCCGTTCATGGACGGAGTTGAATTTCTGGTCCTGCAGGCGGCGGCTTCCTTCGAATGGTGGACGGGGGTGTCGGCTCCGACAGAAGTCATGGTTCGAGCAGCGAGAAACGCCTAAAGCACCGGGCTATGACGGCCGATTTTGTGGCTAAGTCTTCAAGCCAAGGAGTAGTTGAAGTGGCTCTTTCCGGAAATCTCGGTTTTGTCCCTCTCGATGAGGTACTGCGACTCTTGATGCGATCCGATCAGCGTGGATCGGTCGAGGTACGCGGTGAGGACATCCGCGGACGCGTCTTCGTCGCCAAGAAGGGCATCGCCCTGGCAACTACCTCCGAGGACCGCGACCTGCACAAGCATTTGGTCAATTCCGGTTACGTGGACGACGTGTTCCTTCGCAAGGTCGTCTCCGGTGAATCGTCATTCTCCGATCTCCATGATCGTGAGTCGGTCGTCATCGACTTGCTCCGTGAGATCACGGTCGAGAGCCTGTACCACCTCGGTGTCAAAGGTGCGACATTCGAGGTCACCGAAGGTGCCGTGACTTCCTATGGGAGCCCCCGGCCCTTCGAGCTGGAGGCAGCCCTAGATGATTCACGCCGCCGCGCCGACGAGTGGGCCACTGTCCATGAGACGATCGCCGACCTCGACGCCACGATTCGCATGAACCGTGATGCCGGTGATCTGGATGAGATCAAGCTGAACCGTGAGGCCTGGCGCCTGCTCTGTGAGCTGGGCGCGGGGGCATCGGTCGCCGCCATCGCCGAGCGGCTCGGTACGACCGAGTTCTGGATCGCCAAGGTAGCGGCCGAGCTCACCGAGCGTCAGCTGCTGGTTCTGGGCGAAGGTTGGTCCGAGCAGTCGGCTCCCGAGCCGGTCCTGCCCGTAGCGATCGAAGAGCCCGCCGCCCCGGCAGACTCCTGGTGGGTCGAGCCACAGGACGAGGCCCCGGCCGAGATCGAGACCGATTCAGGTGAGCAGCCCGTCTTCGAGGTCACCTCTCCCGAGGCTTTCGAGCCAGCCGAAGACTTCGAACCCGTCACCGAGGAGGCCAAGGAAAGCCGTTTCGGGCACTTTGTCAGGTCCGACGAGTCGGATGCTTCCTTCGCGAATAGCGATGAGGCATTCGCCCCGGCCACCGACAATGGCGATCAGGAAGAGTCATACTCCGAGGCCGAGACGTTGGAGACCCCGGTCGAGCCCGATGTCGAGGGCGACACCGAGGCGTTCCTCGAGAAGGTGTTCTCCCAACTCGAGGTGAACGGCAAGGCCGATGTCGAGGAGGAGGGCCACGGCCTACTCCGGCGGCGTCGCATGGGATCCGTTCTCAAGGAGATCGACGAAGGCTGACCCGGCGGTCGTCCCGACGATCTCAATCCCGACCACTAACTTGCTCCGGCGGTGAACAACTTCATCGCCGGAGCATTTGGGTTTCTGGGTGCACTCGTCGCACACGACCTCGCCGCTCAGGCGCTTCTCGACCTCCCGCTACGCCCTCTGAAGGGCACCTGTCCCACGTGCGGGACCCGCAGGGGATGGCTGGTGGCCCGTTGCCCCAGCTGCGGCCGGCGCATTGGAAGGGAGATCCTGCTCATGGGCGTGGGGATCGCCATCGCCGTCGGCTTCGCGAACACCATCGGCCCTGCCTGGGCACTCATCCCGTATATCGGGTTCCTCTGGCTCACCCTCGCACTCGGCATCACCGACATCGATGCGTTCCGGATCGTCGACCGACTGAACATCCGGGGGACCGTCGTCCTGATTCTCGCCCTGGGCGTGGCTTCCCTGGCCGACTCCAACGGCGAAGCGTGGGTCAGGGCTGTCCTCGGGGGCCTGGCCTACTTCGCAGGCACCAATCTCGTGTTCTTGTTGGTGCGGGGTCGAGGATTCGGCTACGGGGACGTGAAGCTGTCCGCTCAGCTCGGGGTGTTCACCGCCTACCTCTCCTGGGGCACGCTGGGGTGGAGCGTCTTCCT
>JALDXP010000028.1:0-16674 GCA_032154885.1 Actinomycetota bacterium | reverse complement strand
ATTCCGACCGGGAGCGGCGTGGTGGAAATGGTCATCCCAGCCACCTCTCCGAGCGACGCTGCAGGACCGAATAGATCACGATGCAGAGCGCCATGATGAACACCATGCCCATCGCCACGGCATAGCCCAGGCCCGGATTGTTGAGGACGTCTCCGGAGATCTGCTGACCGATTAGCAGGGTGGCCAGCGGTATCGACCCGCCGGTGAGGGCGTACGCCGTGGCGTGGGCACCGAATGCGTTGCCGAACAGCAGGATCATGGTTCCGAGAATCGAGGGAAGCAGGACCGGGAATGCCACTCGGCGCCAGTACTGCCTGGGCGTGGCACCCAGGTTCTCTGCAGCTTCTCGCCAGTCCTGTTTCAGCCCGTCGATCGCAGGGAGGATGATCAGGACCATCAGGGGAAACTGGAAATAGAGGTAGACGACTGCCAACCCCCAGAAGCTGTAAAGGCTGAAGCCGGTGTCGTAGAGATCGATGCCCAACCACTCGAACAAGGCGGTGATCACGCCTACGCGGCCCAGCGTGAAGACGAAGGCGGCAGCCAGCGGGACGCCGGCGAAGTTGGAGGCGACACCGGAGAAGGTGCTCAAACCGGAACGGGTGGAACGCCCCAGACCTCCCATGGACACCGCCCAGGCAAGGAGGAAACCGAACGCTCCGCCGACGAGCGCCGTCAGCAAGCTGAGCCGGATCGACATGCCATAGGCTGCAAGAACGTTGGCGTCGTTCAGGGCCCGGTAGTTGTCCAGGGTCAGCGTCCCGTCGGGGCTCTCAAGACTGCGGTAAGCGAGGACGATCGCCGGCGCGATCAGGAACATTCCGGAGAAGAGAAAGAACGGGAGGACTCCCAGCCAGCTCCCGATACGGGTCAGTGGGGGGCGCCGGGCCCCCCCCACTACCTTCGTCGATTGCGTCCGATCAGCCTCCGCTTGGGCTTGGCTCAACGGTCACACCAACCACGCTCGGCCAACCTTCGACGATGACCGCCTGCGCGGCGGCTATCTCGTCGATCGAGGGGAAGAAGGCGCCCTCGGTGCTGGGCAGCTGCTCAGCGACTTCGGGGGGAATGGTGCCCGCCGCGGACATGGCCTCGAACCTGATCGGGTGACAGAAACCCGCCGCCCAACCAAGTTGGCCTGCATCCGAGTACAGGTACTCCATCCACAGCTTGGCGGCGTTGGGATGAGGCGCATAGGCGCTGATCGCCTGCACATAGACACCCGCAATACGGCCATCGAACGGCACCACGGTCTCGATGTCCGGGTTCCCGGCCAACGCGACATCGTTGGCAATGGAGTTGTAGGACCAGTCGATCAGAATCGGGGTCTCGCCGATTCCCACCGTGCGCGAGTCGCCATCGATCGGCACGAAGTTGCCCGCATCGTTCAACTGGGCGAAGAAGTCGAGCCCGGCCTGGGCCGCCTCATCACCGGTCGCTCCCGTGGCGAGCCCCGCGGCCCACACCGACAGCATCGCGGCGTTCGAAGTGAGCGGGTCGCCCGACAACGCCACCTGCCCGTTGTATGCAGGGTCGAGGAGGTCGGCATATTCCGCCGGCGCGGAGGCCACTTCGGCGGTGTTCACCTCTAAGGAGAGCACGCCGTAATAGTCGCCATACCAGAAGCCCTCGGGATCCTTGGCGCCCTCAGGGATCTCATCCCAAGTCGACACCATGTAGGGCTGGATCTGGCCGGCGTCTTTGGCCTGGGGACCGAACGCAAGACCGACGTCGACCACATCGGGCGCCTGTGGCCCTGGGTTCTCCTTGTTGGCCTCGATCGCCTCTAATTCCTCGGCGGATCCGGCACCAGGATCGAGCTCGTTGACTTCCAGGCCGTACTCCGCCTTGAAGCCCTCGATGACGGCCCCGTAGCCGCACCAGTCGTGTGGCAGGGCGATCGTGGTCAGCGTGCCCTCCTCCTGGGCAGCCGCAATTAGCTCCTCCATCCCGCCGGCGGCCGCCACGGTGGTCTCCGTGCTCCCGGCCGTCGTCTCGGTGGCGCCCGCCGTTGTTTCGGTGGCGCCCGCCGTCGTCTCGGTGGCGCCGGCGGTGGTGGTCGTGTCCGTGCCACCTCCACAGGCAGCCAGCAGTGCCGCCATGACGACACCGATGATCAGATATCTCTTCATCATTCTCCCTTGGTTCAAATGACCGCTCGCCGGATCGTACCCCTGCGTCATGCACGCCCGCCTAGATTCCGGCGGCACACGGAGGAGCTCAGCGTGGCCGGCAGGAAAACAGCGCGTGAAAGTTGGATCGCCGGCTCGGTCTCGCACCGACGTTCGAAGAAGCGCTAGGGAGTCAGGAGCAAGAAACCGTCGAGCTCGATCTCACTGTCAAGGGCGGGATGGTCGTCTCACCCGATGGGCGGGCCCTCATCGACCTGGGAGTGACGAGGGGGCGAATCGTTGCCGCGGGCGATCTCCAGGCGGCCGGAACCGTGGTCGACGCGTCCGGCTTGCTCGTGTTGCCGGGGATGGTCGACACACATGTCCACCTCATGGACCCCGGGCCAACCGAGCGGGAGGACTTCCCTCACGGCACCAGAGCCGCGGCAACCAGGGGCGTCACCACCGTCGTCGAGCACACCCACGCTCGCCCTGTGCGCACCCAGGACGAGCTGGCGGAGAAAGTCGCCCATCTCCAGGGAAGATCCAATGTCGACTTCGGGCTGGCGGCGCATCTGTGGCCCCAGGACATCGCGGGCATGCCCGCGATGTGGAGGGCCGGTATCTCGTTCTTCAAGATCTTTACCTGTACGACCCACGGCGTTCCGGGGCTCGATGAGTCGACCGCGGGCCGGGCGCTGGAGATGCTCGGCTCTCTCGACGCCACCGCGTTGATCCATTGCGAGGACGAGTCCCTGACGGCGCTCGCCGAGCAGAGACTCAATGACCTGGGCCGGGACGACCCTGGGGTGCTGCCCGAATGGCGGTCCCGCGAAGCCGAACTGACGGCTATCGCCACCATTGTCGCGCTCGCAGGCATTCATGGCGCCCGGACCACGATCGCCCACGTCTCCAATCCGGCCGCTGCCTCCGTGGTCTCCTGGGCTGGGGCCCGAGGCGTGGACGTGGCCGCAGAAGCCTGCCCTCAGTATTTCGCTTTCGATGAATCCGAGATCATCGAGCATGGCGCGCTGCGCAAATTCACGCCACCGGCCCGGATCAGGGACGACGATGACAGAGCGGCGATGTGGGACACGCTCAGGACAGGAGGCTTCTCCCACATCTCGACGGACCATGCCCCGTCGACCCTGGCGCAGAAGGCGAGTGGTGACATCTGGACTGCACCTTTCGGCCTGCCCGGTCTCGACACCACTCTTCCGTTTTTCCTCGACGCTGCATTGCGGGGGCTGATCGAGCTCGAGGACATCGCCCGGCTCTACTCGTCGGCGCCGGCCCGGCGATATGGCTTGGAGGCGAAGGGCTCACTCGAGGTCGGCGCCGATGCCGATTTTGTTCTCGTCGACCCGGAGGGGCGATGGCAGGTACGAGACGAGGACATCCTGTCGAAGGCAGGGTGGAGCCCCTACTCGGGCAGGGAGCTTCAGGGTTCCATCGTCGCCACCTACCTGCGAGGTCAGGAGATCTCAGTGAGTGGACGTCCCCACGACGAGAGAACCGGCGTGTTCATCCCTGGTCCCGGATCCGACACCGGCTGATTGCGGACCGGCGCTGCTTACGATCTCCCAAATGGAACCAGAACAGGCTCGCCCTGCGGGATTGATCTCGAGTCAGCCCATCTACAAGGGCCGCGTAGTCGATCTCTCCCTCGACAGGGTGGTGCTCCCCAACGGGAATGAGACCGATCTGGAGATGATCCGACATCCGGGTGCGGCCGTCGTGTTGCCAATTGAGACCGGAGTGGATGGAGTCGACTACGCCCTCCTGGTCCGCCAATACCGGTACGCAGCTGATGGCTGGCTGTTGGAGGTTCCGGGGGGGAAGCTGGATGGAACGGAAGCCCCCGAGGTGTGCGCCCGGCGCGAGCTGGAAGAAGAAATCGGGCATGAAGCCGGAGAGCTGATCACCCTCGGCTCCATCCTCACCACCCCCGGGTTCACCGACGAGCGGATCTGGCTCTATCTCGGGCGTGATTTGCAGCCGACCCGAGGGGGCCCTGCTCTCGAGGACGATGAGGTGCTGGAAGTCGAGCGCGTCCCGCTGTCCGAGGCCGTCAGGCGAGCAATCGATGGCGACATCACCGACGCCAAAACGGTGGCAGCCCTGCTCCGGGCAGCGGCCATGCTTGGCATCTGAGCCTGAGCGCTCAGCTCAGCCGCTCCACCACCCAGATGATGCCCTGGACGAGACGCCACCCCAGGTAGGCGACGGTGAGGGCGATCATCAGTTTGAAGCTGAACGGTGCCCGAACCTCTTCCGGTGGCTCGTCGGGAGTGGCGTCGGGAAGGAACTCGTCGCTCACCGACGCTCACCTGCGCGCGACAGGATATGCAACGGGTTGCCGGTGAAATCCGCCTCGTCCCTCAGACGGTTCTCCAGAAACCGCAGATAGTCATCGCCAAGCGTCCCACCCGAGATGAACACCACAAAGGTCGGCGGGGCCGTGCCGGCCTGAACCACGTAATGGATCTTGGGGCGACGACCCTTGCGGACGGGTGGCGGATGGGCCGCCGCCCATTTTCGCACTGCGCGATTTAGCTGACCGGTGGGCAGACGCGTGACCCTGCCCTCCAACACGGCCTCGATGGCCCCGGGCAGTCGCTGGATCCGCGCCCCCGTCTGCGCTGACATCCGCAGAACGGGCGCCCATCCCACGAACCCGAAGCGATCAGGCAGCGAACGCTCGGTGAGATCTCTCTGCTCATCGTCCAGGGCGTCCCATTTGTTGAGGATGATGACCAGGCCCACCCCGGCCTGAACCGCTTCACTGGCGATGCGCTGATCCTGATGGGTGACACCCTCGGTGGCGTCGACCAGAAGCAGGGCGACGTCAGCCCCCTCCAGGGCCTCGCGGGCGCGCAGCACCGCATAGAAGTCGGCATCTTCTGTGATCTGAGGCTTGCGGCGTATCCCGGCCGTGTCTATCAACCGGTAGCGGCTCCCGTCGAGCTCGACGTCGACATCGATCGGGTCACGCGTGGTCCCGGGAGTCGCGGAGACGATGACCCGGCGCTCGCCGACCAGCTTGTTCAGGAGAGTCGACTTGCCGACGTTGGGGCGGCCGACGATGGCCACCCGAGGAACTTCGTCCTCGCTCTCGACATCTGCCTGCTCAGGCAGCGCCCCAACGACCCGGTCCAGGAGCTCGCCCACTCCCCTGCCGTGGTAGGCACTGATCGGATGGGGCTCCCCGAGGCCGAGACCCCAGAGACGATCGATGTTGCCTTCCAGTGTCTCGTTGTCGAGCTTGTTTGCGGCGAGGACTACCGGAATCTGCGCCGACCTGAGCACCGAGATGACACCGGTGTCGTCGTCTGTGAGCTCGGCAGTGCCGTCGACCACGAAGATGACAGCGTCCGCACCCGACACCGCGGCCTCGGCTTGTTCCTTGATCGAGACGCCAATCTGGTCCGACGGCTTTATCTCCCAGCCACCGGTGTCGACAAGCACGAAATCGCGGCCGGACCAATCGCCGTCGAACTCACGGCGATCGCGGGTGACGCCGGACAGTTCCTCGACAACCGCCGACCGGGACCCGATGATCCGATTGACGAGGGTGGACTTGCCCACATTGGGCCGACCCACGACGACGACGACGGGAAGTCTGCTCACTGCCAAGCATTCTGGCGCGCCGATCCCGGTCTATAGGTCGACATCTGCGCGCCAAAACGAATAGATCAGGCGCTGACCACGTCGAGGGCCTCGGTGGCCGTCCACTCGCGGTCTCTCTGCAGCCAGCCGTCCCTTCCCGGATGGCGGGCCGTGACCCCGGCTTCGACCAGGTTCTGAAGTGTGGTGACGAACGAGCGGAGCTGGGGTGGCAAGGGAAAGTACTCCTGCTCCTCGATTGCCGACCACAATTCGAATCCCGATGTCGGGGCGAGACGATCGATCACTTCCTGCACGAGGTGATCGGGCGCCGACGCTCCGGCGGTGAGCCCGACTACCGACACATCTTCGAGCCAACTGGCTTCGATGTCACCGGCCGAATCGATGCGATGTGCCATCACCCCGTGGTCACGCGCCACCCTGACCAGGGCCTGGGTGTTGGATGAGTTGTGCGACCCGACCACCAGGACCAGGTCGCATTCCCCGGCAAGCTGCTTCACCGCTTCCTGTCGGTTGGTCGTGGCGTAGCAGAGGTCGGATTTTCGCGACATCGCCAGATCAGGAAAGCGGACTCGGGCGTCGTCCATCACCGCCATCCACTCGTGGACACCAAGTGTCGTCTGGGCCAGGAGGGCGACCTTGGCCGGGTCCGCCGGGGCGTACTCCCCGAGACCGGTCTCCGGCTCGACCAGCCTTATGGCCGAAGGGGCCTCCGCGACGGTGCCGACCGCCTCGTCGTGGCCCTCATGACCGACATAGATGATCTCGAACCCGTCCCGGGCCATTCGCTTCACCTCGTGGTGGACCTTGGTCACCAAAGGGCAGACGGCATCGATCACCACGGCCGCCCGCGCCGCCGCCCCGGCGACCACCTCAGGGGCCGAGCCATGGGCGGAGAGCATCACCGGTGCGCCCTCCGGGACCTCGTCGATGTCGTTCACGAACACGACCCCAACCCCTTCGAACGCCTTCACCACCCACTCGTTGTGAACGATCTCGTGATAGCAGTACACAGGGCCGTCGAAGATGCGGGTCATCCAGGTGAGGGCCTTGATGGCCATGTCTACCCCGGCACAAAACCCCCTGGGCTCGGCAACGAGAACCCGCTCAACGCTCATGGGTCAATGGTAGGGGGGCCAGGATCCAACCAACCCTGGCGCGTAGGCCTCAACCGGCCGCCTCGCGGGCCAACTCGACGATTCTGTCTACGACTTCGTCCACCGCCATGTCCGACGTGTCGATCACCACGGCGCCCTCGGGGACGATCAATGGTGAAGCCTGGCGGGTGGAATCCCTCTCGTCCCTCGCCCTCAGCTCATCCAGGACGTCGGCCCGCTCCTTGCCGGTCTGATCGGCCCGTCGCTGCGCCCTGACCTCCGGACGGGCGTCGAGGTAGACCTTGACTGTTGCCTCGGGGAAGACGACCGACCCGATGTCGCGGCCCTCCACGACCGCTCGGTTGTCGTGCCTTGCCACCCACTCCCTTTGGTACACCACGAGAAGGCCGCGCACCTCCGGGTGGGTGGAGATCCGCGACGACGCCTCGGTGGAGGCCGGGCTCCGGATCACTTGAGAGACATCCAAACCATCCAGCAGCATCCTCCCCTCGTCCTGATCGAGGCTGATGCCGGCAACCACATTCGCCACTGCCTCATGATCGGCGAGGTCGACCCCGGCTCGCATGGCGGCAAGGGCGGCCGCTCTGTAGAACGCCCCTGTGTCGAGACGGGGGACGCCCAGACGTGACGCGACCTTCCTGCTGACCGTGCTCTTCCCGGTTCCGGCCGGGCCGTCGAGGGTGACTATCAGGTCCGTCACGGGCGGGGAGCATATCCGGCAGGCGGAGAGGGACCCGATCCCGAGGGTGTCCTTATGGGGGTATTCGGACAATGGGGGCTTGTGGGACCGGGTCAGGTCCTCTCCGTCGGGCGCAACCTAGCGCGGAGCGCCTGCGACGCGTCGTCTCTTCACGCAATCGTTTGGGCGATGTCTGAGAGCATGCCCCAAAAGGATGGCCAGGTCTTGCCTACGACCTCCGGGTCTGCGATCTCGATCCCGGGGACGCAGAGGCCGACGAGGGCAAAGGACATCGCCACCCGATGATCCCCGTAGGACTCCACACGGGCGGGGTGAAGGACTCCGGGCACGATGATGAGCTCATCACCCACGACCGTCGCGTCCGCCCCGAGCCGGGTGATCTCGGCAGCCAGCGCAGCCAGCCTGTCCGACTCCTTATGACGGAGTGACCCGAGCCCGCGGAGCCGGCTCGGGCCGTCGGCGAACAGGGCGGCGACTGCAATCGCCAGTGAGCCGTCGGGGCACCCAGAGAGATCGACGTCGATCGGGCGCAGCCCATCGGTCGCTGCTGCGAGGGTGGTCTCGTTGGCGGTCTGTCTGAGGAGGCACCCCATTTGCTCGAGCACTTCGGCGACGGCGAGGTCGGGCTGCAGGGATTCGGCTCCGAGACCTTCGATCCTCACACGGCCGCCGGTTATGGCAGCAGCGACCATCGGGTAAACGGCAGCCGATGCATCGGGCTCGATGGCGACGTTGGTGCCTCGGTAGCCCCGGGGCTCTACCCGGTAGCCCGTCTCGGCCTGCTCGACGATGGCGCCGAACTCCTCCATCATCGAGATGGTGAGCTCGAGATATCTGCGTGAGCCCTCCAGGCCTCGGGGAATGACGACCATCTCCTCTCGGGCGAGAGGAGCCACGAGGAGCAGGGCACTGGCGAATTGGCTGGTCTGATGGGAGTCCACCGTGACCAGCCCACCTGGCAGGGCTCCCCCATCGACGGTCACCGGAAGATGCCCATCGACCGATGAGGTCTCAACGCCGAGAGCGTTGAGGGCATCGACCAGCCCGCCCATGGGACGCTCCGGCAGCCGATCTCTCCCCACGACAGTGGTCGTGCCGTGGATGAGGGAGGCCAGGGCGATCACGGAGCGTGCGGTGAGACCAGATGCGCCGACGTCCACCTGAACGCTTGGCGCCTCGAGAGCGCCCCCGGACCCGACCACCCGCCATGGGTCGCCGGCAGCGGCGATGTCCACCCCGAAGAGCCCCAAGGCGTGACGGGCAGCCCGGGTGTCGTCCGCATCCAGCGGCGCCTGCAACAGCGAATCGCCTTCGGCCAACGCCGAGACGACCAAAGCTCTGATCGTATGGGACTTCGATCCGGGAGGGCGCACGGAAGCGTCGATCGGGCCGATGGCCGGCTCGACCGTGCGGAAACCGCTCATGGAACAACCCCGGTGCCCGAGGCGAGCAGGTCGCGGATCTCAGCGGCCGACAACCGGCGGGACTGCCCTGGTTTGAGAGACCGGTCTGTGATCGGCCCGATAGCCGTTCTGACCAGTGACCTCACCTCGAAGCCCAACGCCTCGAACATGCGGCGCACCTCGCGGTTTCGACCCTCCCCCATCGTCAATTCGACCAGTGTCGCCTCGCCTTGGCGCCCAACGACATGCGCCGATACAGCGCGAGCCGGGCCGTCGTCGAGATCGATGCCCTCCGTCAGGCGCCTCATCTCACCTCTCCCCGGGCGTCCCGTGACCAGGGCCACATACTTCTTGACGATCCCATATCTGGGATGGGTCACCCGATTGGCGAGGTCGCCGTCGTTGGTGAGGAGAATCAGGCCCTCCGACTCGTAATCGAGACGTCCCACCGGGTACAACCGGCGACCGGGCGCCACCAGATCGACCACCGTCCGGCGTCCCTGCGGGTCAGATGCCGACGAGATGACGCCGGCGGGTTTGTAGAGGAGGTGGGTCTCCAGATCGGGGTTCACCGGGATCGGGACGCCATCGAGAGTCACTCGCTGCGTGGTCACATCCACCCGATCACCCAATACCGCCTCTACGCCATCGATGGCAACCCTCCCCTGGCGGATCGTGTCCTCGGCGGCGCGACGCGACATGAGCCCGGCTTCAGACATTGCCTTCTGGACGCGGATCAGGTCCGCCATCGCTCACATCGACCCGGGGCGAAGAGTCTCCTCTAGGGATTCGACGGTGTCGGCCGGCGGAATGTGATCCGCAAGAGGCGGCAACCCGGCCAGCGACTCGAGACCCATCTTCTCCAGGAAGAGATCGGTGGTGACATAGACCGCTGGGTTGCCCGGTATGTTGAGACGCTCCCTTTCCTCGACGAGGCCGAGTCGCTCCAGCGTCCTCACCGCAGAATCAGAGTCCACCCCACGGATCTCGTTGATCTGGCTTCGAGCGACGGGTTGCCGATAGGCGACCACCGACAGGGTCTCGAGAGCTGCCGGTGACAGCTTGCGAGCGGTGGCCGACGCCGAAAAGCGCTCCAAGAAGGGATAGGCGTCGGGGTGGGTGTAGAGCCTCCAACCCCCGGCCACTTGACGCAGTATCAGACCGCTCTCCCGGTCCTCCAGCTCCCGGCTCAACTCGTCGAGCAGCTCTTCGATTCTCGTCTTGGGCAGCTCCAGGACCTCTGCCAGCTCGCCGATCGGCACTGGCGCCTCGGTGACGAAGAGAACGGCTTCGACCGCGGCGACCTCCCTCACGACGCCCACTCCGAGTTGAGATCCACCGCTCCCTGGCCCCGGTCGCGGACGACGATCTCGGACAACCAATCATCCTGGGAGACCTCGATGAGGCCCCAGCGTGCCAACTCCAGCAAGGCCAGGAAATACGCAGCCACCTCGACCGTCCGGGTGCACTCGGCGGTCAGCTCCTCGAAGGTGGACACCGTCTCATGGGTCACCCGGGCCCTGATCTCGTCGATCGCAGCCTCCACCGAGGGGAGGTCGAGGTCCAGATGATCGAGATCGGGCTCGGCGCCCTCCCGGGAGAAGATACGAAGGGCGAGAATGGCAAGACCCTCCGCATCGATCGGCACTACCAGATCCGCGGGTCGGGATGCGATGTGTTGGTCGACTCCACTCGTCCGGGGAACGAACCGGTTGGCCTCCTGAAGCCGACGTTGCAGCACAGCCGCCACATCCTTGAACGTCACGCACGCCAGGAGGCGAGAGAGGAGCCGATCACGCTCTTCGATGAGGGCAAGCTCCTCGTCCAGATCGAAGGCACCCCTGGTTGGGAGGAGCGACTGGGCCTTGAGCTGGATGAGTGTGGCTGCGATCAGCAGGAACTCCGAGGTGACCTCCAGGTCCAGGTCCTTCATTTCATCGATGAAGGCCACGTACTCCCCCACCACCTCGGTGAGTCCCACCGCGGTGACCTCGACCTGGTGTTTCGTGATCAGCTGGAGTAGCAGGTCCAGGGGGCCCTCGAAGACCGTGGTCTTTACATGAAAGGTCATCAGCCGCCCCAGGTTATTCGGGCCTCTGTGTGGCGCTGGTCTTTGGCGGCTGGTCCGCCAATTGCAGCAAGTCCCACGCGCTGGTCGAGATTCCAGGTGGGCGTTCGCCGTGATGGTGGCGAGCGAAGTCGACGATGAGGTCCTCACACCCCAAGCTGGCCAATTCCAGGGCGGCAGTCTCGCCGTGGTCCCGGTAGAGCTTCCAACGTCTGGTCAAAGGAAGGCCGAGCCGCATGGCCAGCGAGGCATAGGTCCTGCCGAGGACACCTAGGCGGGCGTGTCTCTTGCCAACGTCGTGGAGAAGGGCGGCGCGAATGACGTCGAGCTCGCCACCTCTCGCGATGGCGACAAGAGCAGCATGGAACCCGTGTCGCTGGTCCGGGTCCGGCTGTGAGAAGAACACCCAGGCTTGTCCACGATCCAGCCAGCCTTCGACGGTCGTCCGCTCGGCCGCATCCAACGGGGTGGAAAACAAGACATCGAAGAATCGACGGGTCAGATGGCCCAGGGAGCCCGGCACGCTTCTAGTGACCGGCCGCCTTGGCCTTGCATTCGACGCAACGCACCGACTCGGGTCGGGCTTCGAGGCGCGCCGCCGGTATGGCCTTGCCGCAGTCCTCGCAGATCCCATACGTGCCGGCTTCGATCTTGCCCAGAGCATGGTCCACATTGGCCAGCTGGGCCTTGAGCGAATCGACCACACCGAGAACCTCGGTTCGCTCGGCGGTCACGGCCGCGGCATCGGCGAAGCTCCCACCGAAGTCGAGGTCGGAGCGAAGATCACCCGTCTCGGCCGCGCCGAGCTCATCCAACTGATGGACGAGATGAGCTCGCTCCTTACGTAGGGCCTTCTCGGCACCGACGATGTCCAACGTGGTCATTTGCTCCTCGGGTGGGCCTGGACGTAGATCTCCACGAGATGGGCAGGGCTTACTTTCGTGTAGATCTGGGTTGTGGAAATCGTAGCGTGACCCAGGATCTCCTGTACGGTCCGAAGATCCGCTCCCGCCTCCACCATGTGGGTCGCCGCCGAGTGCCTGAGCACGTGAGGTGAGACCTTCTGGTCTTGGATGCCGGCGTTTCGAGCGTTGGCTCGAACCACTTCGAAGATGCCCTGGCGGCTGAGACGCCGGCCCCTGAGATTCAGGAACAGAGGGTCCCCCCGTTGCGAGCTCTTGACCAGATTCAGCCGATCTGGAAGCCATCGGGAGATCGCGACCACTGCTTTGCCACCGATCGGAACCAGCCTCTGTTTGGACCCTTTTCCTGTGACGATGACCACCTTGTCCTCGAGGTCGATATGACCGAGGTCCACCCCCACCGCTTCCGAGACCCGTGCCCCGGTGGCATACAGGAATTCGAGCAAGGCGGAGTCACGTCGCCCCTTGATCGTGGTGAGGTCCGGCGCCTCGACCAGATGAATGGCCTCGTCCACCGTGAGGGCCTTGGGGAAAGGCTCAGGACGCCGTGGGGACTCGAGGAGAAGGGTGGGATCGTTCTGCCGCAGGCCTTCGATCACGAGGAAACGATGCAGACCCCGAATCGCGGCGAGCTTCCGACTGACAGTGGATGATGCAAGATCCTCGCCCCGCAGATATGTCACGTATCCCTCTATCGAGGATTGATCAGGCTCTGCGCCGTCGAGGAAGGCGAGATACTGGGCCAGGTCCCGCTCGTAGGCCTGGATGGTGTTGGACGAGAGGCCACGCTCCACATCGAGGGCGAGGAGGTATTCCTCCACGCCTTCCGGCAGTGTCGGCGCGCCCGAGCTCAAACCGAGGCGAGTGCCTCTTGTGGCGGCACATGTGCAACCCCGAGGCTCTCCGCTACCGCCGGGTGACACACCGACTTCCCGACGACGTTGATCCCGCCGGTCAACTCGGGGTGGCGTTCGAGGGCGCCGGAGACCCCGTCGTTGGCCAGGCTGACCGCGTATCGCAGGGTGGCATTGGTGAGGGCGTAAGTCGAGGTGTGTGGGACCGCCCCGGGGATGTTGCCGACTGCGTAGTGCAGCACGTCGTGAACGAGGTACACCGGATCGGTGTGGGTGGTCTCTCGGGAGGTTGCGAAGCACCCACCCTGATCGATGGCAACGTCGACGAGAACGGATCCCCGTCTCATCGCCCGAACCATGTCTTCGGTCACCAGTTTGGGAGCCGACGCCCCAGGAACCAGCACAGTTCCTATCACCAGATCGGCGTCTAGCACCTCCTCTTCGATCGTCAGTCGATTCGAATGCAATGTCCTGACCCGACCCAGATAGAGCGAGTCCAGGGTGCGGAGCTTGCCGATATCGGTGTCGAGCACGACCACGTCGGCCTGCATCCCCACTGCGATGACAGCGGCGTTGGAGCCGGCGATCCCTCCGCCAATCACCACGACCTTGCCCGACCTCACTCCGGTGACGCCACCCAGGAGCACCCCGCGACCGCCTTCTGTCTTCCCAAGGAAGTAGGCGCCCGCCTGGGTGGCCATTCTCCCTGCGATCTCGGACATGGGAGCGAGAAGGGGCAGTGAGCGGTCGGGGAGCTGCACCGTCTCGTATGCGATCGCGATGACATCCCTCTCCAAGAGGCCCGCGGCCATCCGCGGGTAGGCAGCCAGATGCAGGTAGGTGAACAAGATCTGGCCCGATCGAAACATCTCGATCTCGGAGTCCTGAGGCTCCTTGACCTTGAGGATCATCTCCGCAGCGTCGAAGACCCCGCCTGCATTGGGCACGATGGTGGCCCCCTGGGCCTCGAATTCCTCGTCGACGATGGAAGACCCCTCACCGGCGCCCTTCTCGATGAGGACGGTGTGGCCGCGCTCGGTCAGCTCGCGGGTCCCCACCGGGGTGATAGCGACACGGTGCTCTTCGGTCTTGATTTCTTTGGGCACGCCGACGATCAAGACACGTCCTTCCTGACGATTGGCACCATAATTGGCAGGCTATCGGCCCAGACCAGGCCGTGCCTCACTCGATGGTCAGATCCACCGGCTCCGGCAGCACGACTACCTGATCGTTCCTCGCCGCAGCAGCCCTGACCAGGCCCATGAAGAGCGGGTGCGGCGTATCGGGACGGGAACGGAACTCAGGATGGGCCTGAGTGCCGACGAAGTACGGGTGGTCCACGAGCTCGATGTACTCGACCAGGTTGTCGTCGGGTGACAATCCGGACAACCGCATCCCCGCCTTCTCCAGGTCTTTGCGGTAACGATTGTTGACCTCCCACCGGTGACGGTGCCGCTCGTAGACCAGCTCCTGACCGTATAGCTCCCGGGTTTTCGACCCCTCGGCGAGCTTGGCCGCATAGAGACCGAGACGCATCGTCCCGCCCTTCTCTTCGACGTCCTCCTGGCTGGCCATCAGGTCGATCACCGGGTGTGGTGTCGAGGGGTCGAACTCGGTGCTGTTGGCGTCGGCCAAGCCGAGCACATTGCGCCCGAATTCGATCACAGAGCATTGCAGTCCAAGACACAGACCCAGCAAGGGCACGCTGTTCTCCCGGGCGTAGCGGATTGCCTGCACCTTTCCTTCGACACCCCGATAGCCGAACCCGCCGGGGATGACGATGCCGTCCAGGTCCTCGAGATATGAGTCGGCCAACAAACCGGTCAGCTCGTCGCTCGGGACCCAGACCAGGTCCAGCCCGAGACCCTGGCCGGCGGCGGCATGACGCAGGGCCTCGGCGACGGAGAGATAGGCGTCGGGGAGGCCAACGTACTTACCAACGATCCCGACCCGGATGGTCCGGGTGGAGGACAAAGCCCTTTCCACCATCGAACGCCAGGCGTCGAGATTCGGCGGGCCGGTGACCAGTCCGAGCCGGTCACACACGACGCCGTCGAGCCCGCCGTCGTGGAGGATGAGCGGCACCTCGTAGATATCCCGGGCATCCGGCGCGGCGATCACGGCTCGGGGCTGGACGTCACAGAAGAGGCTGATCTTCTTCCGGACGCCTTCGTCGATCTCGCGGTCCGATCGAACGATGATCACGTCCGGGGTGATCCCCTTGCTTCGCAGCTCGGCGACCGAGTGCTGGGTCGGCTTGGTCTTCAGCTCCTCCGAAGTGGCGATAAACGGCACCAGGGTGACGTGGACGAACATGACGTTCTCCCGACCGATGTCGTTCCCGAATTGGCGAATGGCCTCCAGGAAAGGAAGGCTCTCGATGTCACCGACGGTCCCGCCGACTTCGGTGATCACGACATCGACATCCTGGTCACCGACCCGACGTATTCGGTCCTTGATCTCATTCGTGATGTGTGGGATCACCTGGACCGTGTCGCCCAGGTAGTCCCCCCGCCGCTCCTTCTGGATGACGGACAGATAGATGGACCCGGAGGTGACGTTCGAGGTCCGCTTCAGGTTTTCACCGGTGAACCTCTCGTAGTGACCGAGGTCCAGGTCGGTCTCACCCCCGTCATCGGTGACGAACACCTCGCCGTGCTGGAACGGGTTCATCGTGCCAGGGTCGACGTTGATGTAGGGGTCGAGCTTTTGGTTCACCACGCGAAGGCCCCGCGACTTGAGCAGACGCCCCAGCGACGAAGCTGCGATCCCCTTGCCCAAGCTGGAAACGACACCGCCCGTGACGAATACGAACTTCGTGGGAGTGGGTGGGCCGTCGGTCTCCTCAGAAGGGTGCTGGATGGTGGATTCTGAGGTGAAAAGTGGCCCGTCCATGACGGGATGCCAATGTAGCACCGATCAGGCGCCGGGCCAGCATCATCGAGATCGAGCACTCTCGAGAAGCTCGGCGGCGGCGTCGCGGCCGTGATCACTGTCGGGGAGCCCGGCCAGCATCCGGGATAACTCGGTGAGCCGATCTTCCCCGTCGACCTTTCGCACGGACGCCCTGGGACCGTCGCGCTCGATCACGAAGTGATCCTCGGCGTGGGCTGCTACCTGTGGGAGATGGGTGACGCAGAGCACCTGGCAGGTGCGGGCCAGGTCGGCGAGCTTGCGGCCGAGGGCCAGGGCCGTGGCTCCCCCGACACCGGCGTCGATCTCATCGAACACCATGGTGCCGGCGCCCCCAGCGCGTGTTGCGAGTCGAAGGGCGAGCATCAATCGCGACAATTCGCCTCCGGAAGCGACCTCCTGGATTCGCCCTGAGGCAAGGCGGTCGTCCGAGGCGAACAAGATCTCCACCTTGTCGATGCCGGTGGGGCCTGGCTCGACCGACTCGATTGTGATGGTGACCGAGGCTGCCGGAAGTCCGAGGGCGGCCAGGTGAGTGCGAGCTTCCTCCTCGATCTCAGCGGCGACTCGACTTCGGGCTGTGCTCAGGTCGGCTCCGGTCCCGGCCAACTCGGCCCTCCACCGTTGCAGCAGATCGTCGATCGTCGATGCCTTTTGGATCAGCTGCTCCAACTCCGATGCCCGGCGGGTGGCACCGGCGCCGAATTCGAGGACGTCCTCCAAAGTCCGGCCGTACTTTCGTTTCAGCTCGCCCAAAGTGGTCAACCGCTGTTCGACTGTCTCCAGGGCAGCCGGGTCTTCGAAAGCATTGTCGGCCACGGCACGCAGGTCGCGGAGGAGATCGTGGGCGACTGCGTCCAGGCCTTCTGCCGCACTCATCGGATCTGCCATCTCGGGGTCGAAGACCGCCAGCTTTCGCAGCCGGGACACGACTTCGCCGGAGCTCTCGGCCAGCCG
>JALDXP010000027.1:0-17076 GCA_032154885.1 Actinomycetota bacterium | reverse complement strand
CCCCCCCCCCCCCCCCCCCTTCTCAACCGAGGACATCCGGAGAATCTCCATCACCGGCACAAGCCACTGGTGTAGGTTTGGAACCCGTATTCAAGGGAGGCTGCACCCGACCAAGGGTGTTCACCGGGTTCGGCATGTGGCGCTGAGGAGCCCGGGTCATGCGGGGTGTGTGGCCACGCAGGACGAGACTGGCGCGGCGATCACTCGAGGGACTACCTAGGAGGAGACTGTGACCGTACAGCAAACGAGCCTGCCCTGGGAGCGCATATGCAACCCGCAGGATCCCGCTATGTGCGCCAACATTTGGCCCGGAGGGTCGGGGGAGCCCAACCCCGATGAGGAGATCGAATGTCTCTACCACGCTGGTCAAGCCATCATCAAACCCAAGAATTGGGACGAGTTCGACCCTGCGGCCGTGGGTTTCGTTCCGGTCGACCCCATCGACCTATTTCTCTTCGAGCCCGCGAATCTGGAAGAGGAAGAAGAGGCACGGCGCGTGCTCGATTTTTTCAGAGAGGCGGGAGTCGGTGTCTTCAAGCTCGACGGCGAAGCCGACCTATTCGAGATGATCGACGAGGTCCAAAGCCAGGGCCACGAGGCGAGTCCTCACTACCAGTTTCAGCCGGCACCGAAATGGAGATACGGTCCCTACAACAGCCCTGTGAGGATCGATTCCTCATGGAGCTGGAGCGACCTGCCGAGCACAGGGCCGCAATCGGGGGAACAGAATGCTCGACTGTTGATCTTCGACACCGGATCACAAGGAGACCCCACCACCCTGGGCCTCGGTATCGCAGAGTCTGAGGAAACGGTGGATCAACGAGTGGTAGGACATGGGACTTTCGCCGCGTCGATCGCGTTGCAGTACAACCCGAGTCTCGATGTGGACCTGTACCGGGCAAGTTGGAAAAACGGTGTTCTGAACGAGGCTTCGGTAACGGCTGCCTTCATCCGGGCGATTCTCGCGGGAACCCTCGACGACGCTGTCGTCAATCTCTCGCTCGGGACATATCCGTGCGGACCGAGGTACCAGCCTATAGGGCTCCCGACCGCACTGGCTCGACCCGCTCATGTCGTTGCTGCCAGCGGAAATGACGGGCACAACTTCCAGCTCTACCCCGCCTCCGATCCAAGCGTGATCGGGGTCAGCGCCTATGACACAAACTGGTCCCGGGCTAGCTGGGCCAACATCGGCGAGGTGTTCGCACCTGGTGAGGACGTAGTCGGCTGGTACCACGACGGGGTCGACGGGAGTTTGGCTGTGTGGAGCGGGACGTCGTTCGCTGCCCCGCATCGAGCGGCTTGCCTTGCATCGGGAGTCTGTTAGCTCGGTGACCGAGGAGGTCGACCGACTGATCCTGCTCGCCGAGCAGGATCCCCAGGCCTGCGTTGAGACCTGCAACGAGATCCTCTCCCGCGAGACACCGAATGGCCTGGCGGCCGACGCCCACCGCGCCTTGGGGATTGCGCTTCGTTCTTTGGGTGAGATCGAAGACTCGATTCGAGAGCTCCAAACAGCTCGTGATATGTATCGAGACCAAGGCGAGGACGTGCCTGCGGCCGAGGCCATCATCTCTCTGGCCGCCTCAGTGGCGATGTCGGGAAGGCTCGACGAAGGAATCGAGTCGCTCGAGCCTCTACTTCAAGACAGCAGCGACGCAGTGCAGGCCCATGCCCAAGTGCAGAAGGCCGGTCTCATCGCTCGCACCGGCGATCTCAATGGGGCGATGGCCCTGTACGAGTTGGCGGAGCCCGTCCTAAGAAGCTCGAACGACCTGCGATGGCTCGCTCTCCTCTACAGCACGCGAGGTCTGGTGCTGACCTATCAGTCCGAGTTCACGGACGCCGAGAGGGATCTTCGGCTGGCCAAGGATTTGTTTCTCGAACTCGATCGCGCCGCCCCCGCCGCCGAGATGGTGCACAACCTCGGCTTTGTGGCAGTCCAGAAGGGAGACATCGCCAGAGGGCTGTCGATCATGCTCGGCGCGGAGGAACTGTGGAAGGAAGCCGGTCTTCCCACCGAGGCGATCGCCTCCGATCGGTCATATGCCTACATGTTGGCCGGTCTGCCGGGAGACGCATTTCAGATCGCTCTGAGCACGGCCCGTCGTCTCGGCTCCCAGAGCCATGAGCTGGAGCGGGCCGAGGCCCTCTACCTGGCGGCGCGGGCCGCACTAGCCAGTGGTGATGCCACATCTGCATTCACGGTCGCCGGGGAGGCAGTCGCTCTGGCGGCTGATCAGGATCGTGAGTCATGGCGGCTGATGGCGACCGTGGTGTTGGAGGAGGCCCGCCTTCGGGCCGGGATGCCGGGCGATCCGAAGGATCTGATCTCACTTGCCGGCGACTTCTCTGCTCAGGGCAACCAGGCGGGCGAGATGCACGCCCGGGCATTGGCCTCGCTTCGCTTCTTGGGGACGGGTGACCTGGCCGCCGCCGGGGCAAGCCTGGGCTCGATCGCGTCCGACGCATCGATCCACACAGATCTACCCGTGCGGCTGTTGGTGGCAGTGGCGAGGGCCCGGCTGTTGCTGGCCCAAGGCGATTCCACCATGGCGATGGCGGTGCTCGAAGAGGCTGCGGATCTGGTCGACCGCCACCGGATCCTTCTCAGCGCTACCGAAGCCAGAGCCGGTGTGAGTCTCCTCGCAGACGAGATCGCCAGCCTGGGACTCGAGGCGATCCACGAGGACACCGTGTCCACTATCGGATGGACCGAGAGATTCCGGGGGGCATCGCTGAGAATCGCCCCCGTCGTCATGTCCCCGGATACAGAGCTCGCGGCCGACCTGGCAGAGCTGCGAGGAATAGTCCGCGAGATGGACACCATGAGCCTCGAGGGTGAGGACACGAGCGAGTTGGCCGCCGAGGCCAATCGTCTGGAGCGTCGGATCGGCGATCTCTCCGTGGCCCGCGAACAACAGTCAGACGCCGTCTCACGGTCCGTAGGGGTCGATCAGGTGATCGAGGCGCTGGGCTCGCGGTCGATGCTCTACATCTACAACGTGGCGGATCACACATTCGGCGAGTTGGTCGGACCGACAGGGACCGAGCGGGTCGAATTTGGAGATGTGGCCCGCATCAGGTTCGTTGCCCATCATCTCCTCTCCGGATTCCGGCGCAACTTCATGATGCGTTCCCGGAATCTGAATCACCCGTCTCATGTGCCCGACATGATCACGGAGATGGCTGGATCCCTTATGGCCCCTCTCCGCGGACGGGGACCTGGGGCCGTCATCGTCCCCTCGCCGGATCTGATCAGCCTGCCCTGGAACGCGATGGCTGCAGCCGTCGACCCAGGTCTCACGGTCGCGGTAGCCCCATCAGCGGGGCAATGGATTCGGGCAGATGGGTTGACCCGGAGACATGAGCGGGTCAGCGTCGTCGCTGGTCCCAGACTGGAATTCGCGGCCGCCGAAGCCGAACGTGTCGCCGGGCTCTACGAGGCCCCAGAGATCCTGGATGTCGAAGCCGCCACGGTCGAAGCCGTTATCGAAACCATGGCGCACTGTGATCGACTCCACGCAGTAGCCCATACCAAGCTCAGGGACGACAACCCCATGTTCTCGGCGCTCGAACTGGGCAACGGGTTCCTCAATCTCTACGACCTCGAGGAGCTGAAGAGCGTCCCCGACACCGTGGTCCTTTCGGCCTGCGATTCCGCCCACGACAACGTCGTCGGGGGGAACGAGATGTATGGCCTCACCTCCTTGCTGCTCTCTCGTGGGGCGCGCTCGATCATCGCAACGGTGGCGCCGATCCCGGACTCACCTGACTCTGTGGAGGCTGTTGGCCGAATCCATGAGGGCCTCAGTGCAGGCGCGTCAGCTGCGACGGCCGTCCAAGCAGCTCAGACCGGTTTCGATGGGACGGAGGTCGATCCCTCGCTGGCCTTCGTCGCCTACGGCGCCTGACAACCAACAGGATGAGCCCCCCGGACGTGCGGGGGGCTCATCTACTCCGTTCAGCTAGACGTATGCCTCAGCCATTGTCAAACGGCGGGGCGAACAATGAGGCGTTGCAGGATCTGAGGCCGGTGCTTGACCTGGAGCCGGTTCTCCTTCGAGCGGTTGCCCAACCACCTCGAGACGGGGTTGTCGAGCTGCTCTCCGGGGCGAACCGTCCAAGCCCAGCGCCGAGTAGCCCTCGGGTCCTGAGTTTCGGACATGTTGCTCATGTCGCGCCTTTCCTCGCTCACGGGCTCGTCGCCGGATGGCGACGATTCACTTGAGGAGAGGCATGGTCTCGGTCGCTGATACCGGAAGGAGCGAATCAGGCGCGGATCAGAGGATGATCCACTCGGTCTTGACCACCTGCTCATCTTCGATGCGGATGACGAGTGCCACCGGGCCGTTATAGATCCCGTCGAAACCAAAGCGGCCCTCGTTGTCGGACTCCGTTCTGAGAACCTTGCCAATCACATGAAGTTCGACCATCACGTGGCGGGCTGGCTCGATCTGGCCCATGAGATGGCCTGAGAACGGGTCGTACTCGAGGTCGACCATCCATTCCGCAGACTCGAAGGCGAGTATCCGCGCCGTGGCGACGCCGCGCACGGCTGCACGCTCCTCGCTCGAGTCATAAGACAGCTCGGCCAGCTCGGCGTCGATGTTGCGCCACAAGAGCGCAGCCTTGGCGAACTCGGTCACATCCTCCGGCACCGGGTCGGAAACGTCGAGCCCGGTTCGTAGCAGAGTTAGGAGATTCTCCTCTTGCTGGTTGGTCAATTCACTCATCGGGGATCATCTCCTGGTTTGTATGCGTCAAGGGAGATTCGGTCCAGTTCGGTATCGATCGTTCGCCACGAAAAAACCGCTTCGACGAAGCGGTCACATCCGCCGGCGGCCCGTTAGATCCGTAGAAACCTTGCTGGAGAAGCGATCCGAGCCCTTGCTCTGGTGACTTTGTCGATTCCATCACTGGGCATCACCTCCTGATTGCAAAGAGTCGTCTCCTCCGCCGCTGATACGCGCAGAAAGTGCTGCCTTGAGACGTTCCAGACACCTCGACCTGGTGGGCCCGAGGCTTCCAATGGGACGACCGATGGTCTCGGCGAGCTCCTCGTAGCTCAGTGGTGGATCGGCGGCAAGCAGTCGGAGCAGCTGCTGACATTCGTCGCTCAGACTCCCGAAGGCGACGACGACTTCTCGAGCGTCTTCGTCTTCGACAAGCATCGCCTCCAACGACGCCGATTCGTCGGGGACGTCGTATTGGAAATCGGTGGGGATCACCCGATCCCGCATCCCCTTCACCCGAAGTGCCTCGCGGCGACAGGTGGTCGCCAGCCAACCCGGAAGCCGTTCCGGATCATCGATGCGATGAGCGTTCTCCACCAAACGCAGCCAGACGGTCTGGCTCACGTCCTTGGCCGTGGCATCGTCGAGCCTGAAGCTGCGGGCGATAGACCACACCATCTGACCGAAACGATCCACCAGCTCATTCCAGGCGGGCTGCTCACCCGAGACGGCGAGAGCCAGCAGTTCGCCATGGGTGGCTTGCGCCAGGGAGGCCATGGGTGAATCGTACGGATGAGATGCCCGATCTGCCCCTGTTTGGCGGATCTTTCCGGTGCGCGGAGCGACCCCCGGGTTTGCCGGGGGTGGTTATCCCCGGGGGTCGCTTCGCTTTCTGGCCCCCAATCGACCGTCGGTGTCAAGGCCCGACAGCCTCCCCCAGACGTCAAACTGCGGGGATGCGCGGCCGGCGATCGACCTTGAACGACTCGCCGATCGAGCTCAGACCCCGTCCGATGGCCTGGAAAATCCGATCCACGGCACCGGGCTCATCCGACCGAACGGCCTTCATGCGCCGGTACTCGGCTGCTTCGGCCTGATAGCGCTGCATCTTCTCGAAAGCCAGCGCCTGATTCAGATAAGAGCTCATCTCGTCCTCTCCTCCACTCTGTGAACTTGCACACCGGGGAGAGGCGGTCGAACCAACCGTGATACAGGGGATTTAGCCGCTCGTTCGGATAACGATCAGGTTGTCCGCTGCCGATTCGGGGAACCACACTTCACCGGGTCGTCCCAGGATCTGGCGGACGTTCCCTGGGTCGTGGGGCAGCACGTAGGTATGGAATTGTTCCGTCGTCGGGTCGAAACGGACCAATGAATTCGACCCGAAATCACTCGCCCACACGATGTCCCGATCGTCGACGAACACGGCGTAGGTCTCGGGGCTGTCACCCGGGAGATGCCAGGTCGCCCAGGTATCAGTGTCAGGGGCATACCGGCTCAGATTCCCTGAATTCCACTCACTGACCCATATTTGCCCCTGGGAATCGGACCAAACCCGTCGCGCCCCCTGGTTGGATGTGGGCGGCTCGATTACCGTGGCGGATCGGTCGCCCTCGATCCGAGCGATGTGGGAGCCGGCAAGGGAGGCGTAGTAGACGACGCCATCAGGAGTGGCGGTCATGCCGTACGGACCCGGCCCTCCGGGGGCGTCGAACACGATCAACTCACCGGTATCCGGGTCGACACATCCATAGATCCCGTTCTGCCCGGTGAACCACAGCATCCCATCGCCGTCGAAGCTGGCTGTGTTGAGATTCGCATCGGGGCTGTCCTCAGGCAGCGGATAGACCGTCACCTCGAGGCTCACCGGGTCGACAGCGACGATGGCGTTGAGCCCACCATCGGTGACCCAGGGGGTGCCAACGTCGTCGATGATCACACCGTGGGGGGCCGAGCCGTCTCCCAAGGCGATATGCCTCGTCTCGCCGGTGGCGGGGTCCAGCCAGCCCAGCTCCCCGGTGTCCTGAGCGGTGTACCAGACACCCCCATCGAGAGCCGGTGCGACGTCGTGGGGGCCGGATCGCGCCGGGACCGGGAACGACTCCAACACGAGGTCCTGGGGTGCGATGACCGCAGGCTGAGTGGTGCTGGTGGTCTCGGGAACCGTGCTCGCAACGGTTGTGGTCTCCTGGAGCGTGACCGCCGTCGACGACGGTGGGGTCGTGGTCGGAGCCAGGGTGGTCCCGCCGTTCGTGGTCGTGCAGGCCAGAATCGGCATCATGAGCAGCGTCAGCAACGAACGCCTCATCAACGACAGGCTATGCGGTCTCCCGGATGAGACGGACCGCCTCAATGACGCCGTCGCCCCAAGGGGCGCCGTGCCCGGGGAGCACCCATTTCGCCGGTATCGATTCGAGCCGATCGAGTGAGGCGCGTGCCTGCTCGGTGTCGAGAGTAAATGGAGCCGGTTGGGGCCCGACGGCACCGGTCAGAACGTGTCCTGTCGTCATCGCGTCTCCGACGCAGACCGCATCGACCGAGGCGAAATGGAAGGCGACGCTACCGGGGGTGTGACCGGGGAGGTGGATCACGACCGGAGCCCCGGGCAGGTCGAGGACCGCACCATCGGTGAAGGAAGCTACCTCGGAGACCGGGGTGATCTTCAACCCGCCATGACGGGCGCTGTATGAGAGGAAGCGCACCAGCGGGCCTACCTTCACCTTCCCCCACGAGATCTCCTTTTTCACCTCACCGCGGGCCCGCGTCGCGTCGACCTCGTGGACGAAGATGGGCACACCCCGCGCCCGACGGAGCCGCTCCGCAAACCCGATGTGGTCGGTGTCGCCATGGGTCAATATCACACCACGAACGTCGTCGAGCGAGCGCCCCATGGCGGTCAATTCGGGTTCGAGCTCGTCCCATTGACCGGGGAGTCCGGCGTCGACAATCGTCACCCCGGTCGCGTCCTCGACCAGATAGACGGCGACCAGGTCGGATCCAATGCGATGTAGCGACGGAGCCAGTTTCATCGAGACAGCCTACGCAGCCTCGAAACGCAGCTCAGTAGGCGTTGGCGACCATCAACTCCTCGCAAGGGAAGAGAGTGATGACCTTGGCGCCGTCGGCGGTCACGACGAGCTCCTCTTCGATGCGAGCCGCGGAGCGCCCATCGGCCGCCGGTGCGTAGGTCTCGAGGGCGAACACCATCCCCTCCTGGATCTCGATGGGGGCATCGATGGAGTTCAGTCGGCTGATGATCGGCCGTTCGTGGAGGCCAACCCCCACACCGTGGCCGAATTGGAGCCCAAAAGCATCCATCTCGTTCTCGAAGCCGAATTCCTCGGCTTTGGGCCACACTTTGGCGATCTCGTCGGTGCTGGCACCCGGCTTGACCAGGTCGATGGCGGCATCCATCCACTCCCGCGACTGCTTGAAGGCATCCCGCTGGGCCTGAGTGGCCCGACCCACCACGAAGGTGCGGTAGTAGCACGTGCGATACCCGTTGAAGACGTGAATGATGTCGAAATAGGCCTGATCGCCCGGTCGGATCAGACGGTCGGAGAAGACATGCGGGTGCGGGCTGCATCTCTCGCCGGCGATCGAGTTGATTGCCTCGACGAACTCAGAGCCCATCTCGAAGAGACGGGCGTGTGCGAGACCAACCACGTCGGATTCGCGGATCCCCGGTTTCAAAGCCTCGAAGATGTCCTGATAGACGCCGTCGACCATGGCACAAGCCTGGGTGAGGAGGATGATCTCGTCGGGGCTCTTGATCTCGCGGGCTTTCATCATCGCCTGCTGGCCATCGACGACGTTGAGACCTGCAGCCTGCAATGCAAGGAACACACCGGTCTCAGCCATGTCCACGCCAATCCGCTCCCCGGCGAGTCCTTCTGACTCGAGAACCTGCTTCAGCTCCTCCGCAGCGCGCGTATGGAGGCCTGCCTCGGGCCCTATCGCCCCCTGCAGTCCGGTGTTGCCTCCCACGGAATTGGTGGAGTCGTACATGTGGGGCAACTGGAGCCGATGGGCTTTTGCCGCCGAGCCGAAATCCCAGATGCGAGGCCGCCCCTCTTGGGTTACGAGGGCATAACGCTCGCCTTTGTTGAAGGCCCAGTACCCGATCTGCGTCGAAGTGGCATACCGTATGTTGGACGTCTCGAAGAGGAGTAGGGCCCCGAGGTCCTCTTGCGCCATCAGCTGGCGGGTGCGAGCGATGCGATGCTGGCGAAGTCGCTCGAAGTCGACCCTGGTCTCCCAATCGACGCCGATCACGCCGGGAGCGGGGCTGGTGGCTACCGGGAACTCAACGTTCATCGATGTCTCCTTGTTTTTCCTGCTCGCATCTTGGAATCCGACGCACACTCACCGTGCTTAGTGACACTACACACTTTGCACCCGGCCTCACCTTCCCAGATGGCGTGCGGCGATGGCCGCGACATGTGCCCCGATCGCCATGCTGGCGGTCGCGCCAGGCGATGGGGCGTTGAGGACGTGCACCGTCGAGCCGGCCTCCTCGATGACGAAATCGTCGAGCAACGCACCATCTGGGGAGACGGCTTGGGCTCTGACTCCCGCCCCCCCGGGAACCAGATGCTCGGAGCGGATCGCCGGCACGAGGGCTTGCGCCGAACGCGCATACAGCGAACGTGACCGGGATCTGATCATCTCGGTGGCACCCGTGCGCCAATGCTTCATCACCAGTCGGCGAAAACCTCGGTCCCCTATGGTCCGGCGGAGTTCGCTCCAGTCTGGATCGTTGTCGCGATAATGCTCGCGGCCGACGGCCAGTACTGCATTCGGGCCGACCTCGACGCTGCCGTCGATCCTGCGGGTGAAGTGCACGCCCAGGAACGGAAATCGGGGATCGGGCACCGGATAGATCAGCGCACGGACGAGGTGCTTCGCCTCGGGCTCGAGCGTGTAGTACTCGCCACGAAAGGGCACAATCCTCACCTGGCTTCGCACCCCGGCTTGGGCAGCTACCTCGTCGGAGTGAAGACCGGCGCAGTTGACCACCACCGTCGCTTGAATCTCTTGATCCGCCGAGCGAATGCGGGCCCCGCCCTCATGATGCTCGATGGTCTCCACCTCGAATTCGGTACGGATGTGAGCGCCGTAATCGACCAGATCGTCGGCTAACTTGGCCGCCACCGCGGGGAAATCGACCACACCCGCTTCGGGGACGTGAAGCGCCTCGAGCCCGACGGCGGCCGGCTCTAATTCTCGAATACCGTCGAGGTCCAAACGGGTCAGTCCGGATAGTCCGTTTGCCTTCCCCCGCCGCTCCAGCTCGGCCAGAGGCTCGAGCTCGGATGGCTTGGTTGCGATCACCAACTTCCCCGACTCTTCGAAAGCTATGCCCGCCATCGCGCAGTAGTCCTTCAGCCGGCGTCTGCCCTCCACGCAGAGACGCGCCTTGAGCGAGCCTGGCCGGTAGTAGAGCCCGGAGTGGACGACTCCACTGTTGTGGCTGCTCTGGTGAGCCGCCACCATCGCTTCTTTGTCCACCACGACCATGTCAATGCCGGGCCGGCTCTCACTCAGGGCGCGTGCTACGCCGAGGCCGACGAGGCCGGCTCCAATGATGCAGACGTCGTAGGCCAACCGGCATCCTCCTGACACCGTTGCGAGCGGGCGGCGCAGACTACCTGCGACCACCGAAGTGCTCAGTCTCACTGCACAGCAGCACCCGGCGGAGAGTTAGGATCTCCACACTTCACCACCAAGAGGAGCGGTTCAATGGCCGAGGGGACAGTGTTGATCGTTGGCGGCACCGGTGGTATCGGCCGCGAGATTGCTTCTCATTACGTGGGGCAGGGACGTGACGTCATCATCACCGGTCGCGATCCCGCTAACGCGGATGCGGTTGCATCCGAGCTCGGCGGCGAGTGCATCGGCCAGTGCTTCGACCTGGCCCGTCCCGAGTCCATCGGTTCTGCCCTTGCCGATGTAGGCCCCGTGGACAAGCTGGTGCTTTGTGCGATTGCCCGGGACAACAACCCGGTTCGCGAGTACGACGTTGAGAGCGCCGCCAGCCTGGCGACGATGAAACTTGTGGGGTACACAGAAGTGATCCACACCCTCCTCGATCGGTTTTCGGACGAGAGCGCCGTCGTCCTATTCGGCGGGCGAGCCAAGGACCGTCCCTATCCAGGCTCGACAACGGTGACCGCGGTCAACGGCGCAGTCGCAACCATGATCACCACCTTCGCCGTCGAACTGGCACCGATCAGGTTCAATGCTGTTCACCCCGGGATTGTCGGGGACAGCCCGTACTGGAAAGACAAAGCGCTGGACGCAGTCATCGCCCGCACTCCGACGGGGCGCCTGGCCACCATGGCAGACGTCGTCGACGCGACCGTGTTCCTGCTCGAGAACCGCTCGGTCAACGGAGTGAACCTCTACGTAGACAGCGGCTGGTTGATGATGTAGGCGGATGAAGGTGATCTGGAGATGATCGAGGAACTCGACGGTATCGGCGGCCGGCTCCGCACTGAGCGGACAAAGGCCGGCATAAGCCAACGGGAGTTGGCGCGCCGTCTCGGCCTATCGGCCAGCCTCATCTCCCAACTGGAGAGTGGCCTCTCCAAACCCTCGGTTGGAACCCTGTACGCCATCGTGACCGAGCTCGATCTCTCGCTGGACAAGCTCCTTCGTGGCGATGAGAACGCTGGCCGAGACGAAGGCGTGGCCGGCTCATCTGGGACCAATGGCCGGGGAAACCCCTTGGTTCACCCCGAAATGCGCAAGGTGATCGATCTCGCGTCCGGCGTCCGATGGGAGCAGCTCACGGCAGACACCGAGGAGGGGGTCGACTTCCTCCACGCCATTTACGAGGTGGGCGGGGCTTCGACCCCCGACGAGTCGTTGATGCGCCATCATGGTCGGGAATACGGCTATGTCGTCTCAGGGAAAATGGGGATCCAGCTGGGATTCGACCTGCTGGAATTGGAGCCCGGCGATTCGATCGCATTCGACTCGACGGAGCCCCACCGACTCTTCAACATGGGCGATGAGCCGGTCCACGCGATCTGGTTCGTCGTGGGGCGGGGAGCCGACGACCGGGCCCACGGCGACTGACCAGCCCATGACCGCCGACCCGGTCACGGACTCGCCGGTCCTCGTCACCGGAGCCTCCGGTTTCATCGCCTCCCACATCGTCCAGCAACTTCTCGAAGGCGGCTACCGGGTACGGGGCACCGTGCGCGATCCGGTGAAGACCCGAGAGGAAGGGCACCTAACCGGGATGCCAGGAGCCGACGAGCGGCTCGAGTTGACCGCCGCCGATCTCCTCACCCAGGGTGCCTTCGACGGCGCGGTTCGAGATTGCGAGTACGTGATTCACACCGCGTCGCCTTACGCAATCGACGTCGCCGACCCGCAGCGTGACCTGGTCGATCCGGCAGTACGCGGGACGATCTCCGTGCTCGAGGCATGTCGGGATGCCGATTCGATGAGGAGGGTGGTCCTCACGTCATCGGTAGCGGCGATAACCGACCACGCAGACGGTCATCTCAATACGGAGAGCGATTGGAACACCCGTTCCTCGTTGACTCGAAATCCGTACTACTACTCGAAGACACTGGCCGAGCAGGCCGCCTGGCAGTTCGTGGAGGGCGGCAAACCCCGATTCGACCTGGTGGTCATCAACCCGTTCTTCGTCATCGGCCCTTCCCTGGTCCCGGGGATCAACACCAGTCACACCTCCTTGATCGGCCTGACCAACGGGCGCATCCCGGCGGTGATAGACCTGGAATGGGCATTGGTCGATGTGCGGGACGTGGCCCGGGCCCACATCCTGGCGATGGAGAACCCGCTCGCCGCCGGGCGGTACATCGTCGCTGCCGAGACCCGATCTGTCCGTCAGGTCGTCGCCCTCCTTCGATCGAAAGGCTGGGGCGACCGCTACAAGCTGCCGGCGATCAGTCTCGACAATTCGTTTGGTGTTGCTCTCACGCGTATTGCCGCCGGTTTCCAGGCAGCGGGGACCCGGGACTACATGAGAAGCCATCTCGGTGGGGCGATGCGGTTCGACAACTCCAAGGCCCGAAAGGAGTTGGGGTTGGACTTCCGGGATGTCGATCAGACCATCCTCGACACCATGGAGGATCTCGAGCGTTGGGGCCACCTGGGCAAGAAGCGGTAGCGAGACATCAAGGGACCCATTGCTCGCGAAGGCGGAAGACCTCACCGTCGATGACCTCGAGCCAAACCCCAAACAAGAGACCCCTTGAGTTGACGCCTTCGACCCAGTCCGCGAACGTCGCCACGGCCTCCGATGCCGGGTCACCGGAGGGGTACCAGATGACTGGTGTCTCGACGGAGACCGAAAGCGACCGGATCTGGGAACTTTCGTTGCGCACGTAGTAGTCGTTCGGCGGAGGTTCACCGCCGTCCTCGGCGGCAGCGACCACGGCGGCATCACCCGTGAACCAACAAGCCAGATCGAACTCGATCCCGCTCTCGGAGGCACTCACAACGACCCCGTACCACTCCCCTTCGGGAAGGACGACTGCGTCGCCTGGTGTGCATCCGGATCCCGATGGCCCGTCGGGTGGTGCCGTGGTCGTTGAAGACACTCCGATCGTCGTAGCGGTCGTTGTCGCCGGCGTTGTTGTGATCGCGGTCGGGTGTGTCGTAGTCGTCGTGGTCACAGTCGGAGCTGCTGTGGTAGCTGCCGACGTGGTGGTACCCGCCTCCCCTCCGCTCGATCCGGAGCAGGCGGTGACAAGAGCCAAAGAGATCATCCCGATGATCGATCGCGGCCCCACCACGTCAGCCGAAGCGGTCGAAGACATCGATGATGGCCCGCGTCTCGAGGGCGGCGCTGGGATGCTCGCTCATGCCTCGCTCCTTCCCGACGACCGAAATCGGAAGGTAGCGAACGGCGGCAAGCAACGGACTGAATCACGCCAAATACGATGTCACCGGAAAGTCGAGTGGGGAGCCCTTGGACCTGACCGAAGACCATCTGTCACGGCTTCGCCGTATCTGCATGTCCCTGCCCGAGGTCGTTGAGCGGTTCAGCCACGGCGAGCCCGCATGGTTCGTCCGGGGAAAGCGGCAATTCGTGACCTACGCCGACCACCATCACGACGACCGCGTCGCCTTCTGGTGCTCTGCTCCCGAGGGGGCGCAACACATCCTGGCCTCCTCTGACCCGGATCGTTACTTCGTTCCGCCCTACGTCGGGGGACGGGGATGGCTGGGGTGTTATCTGGACGTCGAGGTCGATTGGGAGGCGTTGGAGGAGATCGTCGTCGATGCGTATGTCACGGTGGCGCCCGCACGACTCACGGCGAAGGTCGCACGAGACTGACCTTCCGCGATCGTCGGATTCAGGCGGCTCTTGCCGCCAGAGCTCTGGCCGTGTCGCGGTCGAGGTTGAATTCCTCCACCAAGTAGTCGATGACCTCTTCGGGACCGAGACCCTTTTTCCCGAGGTATTCGACCGCCTTCCTGGCGAACTCGAGATCGGACTGACGGTCTCTCTCGGCCGAGATCTGATGAATGTCGCTGGTCATCTACCACTCCCGTATCGCAGAATCGTTACCCACGCCCCGCCGTCGACAACCTTCAGACTCGCCGGCGACGTATATGGTTCCCGATTTTTCGACAGTCTCCAAGGACTCTCGGCCAGGACCGGCTACCCGGCCACTCGCAGACCCGATTCCTGCACCTCGCGGACCGCCTCCTCGATCGGAGTCGGACCGACGATTTCACCCCCACCGCTCTGCTCGCTCATCCGATCGAGCTGCGGTGACAGACGACTCTCCCACGAGCCGACTGCCCCGTTGAAGGCCCGAACCGCCCCGGTCAATCCGGTTCCGACCCGCTGGAGATGGTCGACGAACCCGCTCATTCGGCGCCTAAGCTCGCGGGCTTCATCGAGGATCTGGTCGGCCTGCTGCAGAGCCCGGAACTCGGTGAGAAGCGAACCGACGTTCAGCAACAGGGCGTACAGCGCACTAGGCCCGGCGACGATCACCCGGCTCGCCATCAGTCGGTCGATGAGGTCGGGATGAGCCTCGGCAGCCGCCTCGTAGACCGCCTGGGAAGGCAGATACATCACGACGTAGCCGCCGGAGGCGAGGTCGCTGTATCCCTTCGCGGCCAGACCCTTCCCTACCCGCTCCAGGTCTTTCCCTTGCTCCGCCATCAGCCGGCCCCTACGGTCGGGATCCTCCTCGACCAGCGCATCCATGAACCGGGCGGTGGGGAACTTGGCATCGATGACGATGTTCCGACCACCCGGGAGATGGACCACCGCGTCGGGCCGGAGGTCGCCCTGACTCACCTGACAGCTGAAGTCACGTCCCTCGACCAACCCACCGTGTTCGAAGATCCGCTTCATCCCGATCTCGGCCCATCCACCGCGGGCTCGATCGTTGGTGAACAACCCGGTGATGCCCTTCATTTGGGTGCCGATCCCCCTCACCTGCTCGTCGATCGAAGTCTGCTTGCTCGTGACCGTCTCCTGGAGGTTGGCCAGCTTCGAGTCCAGCTGTGCGACCCGCGCCCCCAAATCACCTTCCCGGGTGGCCAAGGTCGTCTGGATGTCGTCCAGCCGCCGGGCCAGCTCTTGATCCGGAGCCGCGTCGGACTCCGACTGACGCCGACCTGCGGCCAGGAGCAGGATCATCAAGCCGATCACTGCGCCAGCCGAGGCGATTGCTATCACCAACGTGATGGTCTGGGTGTTCATGAGCGTCATCATGACTGGTGGGCCTGACAGATTTCCCTAGGGTGCCCGAATGATCCATTCGGGGCACCCGTTCCAGCCCGATCCGGGAGATCGGGAGCAGGCGCGCCGGTTTCGGGGCCGGCTCGCCGCGGGTGTGACCATTGTCACCGCCGGGTCGGGATCGGGTCGAGCCGGACTCACAGTCTCTTCATTGCTCGTCGTTCAAGGCGAGCCGGCAGAGGCCCATCTGGTTGTCAGTCCCACCACCGACCTGTGGGACATCGCCGCCGATAGCGGCCATTTCGTGATCCACATCTGCCGATACCAGGACCATCACATGGTGGACGTCTTCGCCGGGCTTTCTCCCTCACCTGGGGGGACATTCGCCGGCCTGGCGGTCCAGGAGAGCCAGTGGGGTCCCGTTCTGACCGATCTCCCCGATCGCGCCTTTTGCCGTTTCGAGTCCCGCGACGAGGTCGGTTGGTCGGGCGTCGTCGTCGGTTTGATCGATCATGTCGAAGTGTCCGACCTCTTCGACCCGATGGTCCATTTCCGAAGCGGGTATCGCCGGTTGGAGACCCGCTAGGGGGCGACCTCGATGGTGATCCGGTTCATCATGCCGAGATGGCTCACGACACGTGTCGTCGGCTTCAAACCCGCCTCGGCCAGGTCTGCGTACACGTCACGATTGTTGCGACAGGCCGATCGTTCGTAGACCCGTTCGATATTCCGATCCTGACGGCGGGCGATCCAACCCACCGACGAGCGGCCGTGCTCCACGAGGAGAACTCGACCACCCGGCTTGGTCACCCTCACCATTTCCCGAAACGCGGCGGCGTAGTCGGGGAACGTGCATGATGAGAACGCCGAGATCACGGTGTCGAAACTCGCTTTCTGGAACGGCAGTTGCTGGGCGTCTCCGATCAATATCCGAATGTCCGCTCCCAACTGGCGTCGTCGGCGCCGGGCCTCTTCGATCATCTCCGATGAGATATCGAGCGCGGTCACCGTGGAGGCCTTCTTCAGGTACTCGAAGTTCTCGCCGGTACCGCAGCCGACATCGAGGACGTCGCCGCCGGCTTCTGAGAAATGCTTGCGCCGGAGACGGTTGATGAGGAGCAAGGCGTCGCTGATCCCGAGTAACCGCCAATTGCCGGCCATGTCGTCATAACGCCGACGGACTTCCTCGGTGCTCAGCGGGTGGGCGGTCGATCGGTGGGTCACAGCCTTAACGGGTGGGAGGGTCGCCACGGGTTTCACAAAATACCGGCGACAGGAGTAACGCGAAAAACCCCGAGGGAGTGCTGGCCGAAGCCCTCACCCTCTCGGGGTTCTCGACCTTGCTGGCACTCCAGCCCCGAAGGACTGGTCTCCCAGCGAGGTCTCAAAGTCACCTCTCGGTCACTTCGACTCCGATCTGGAGTTGCCTCCAAGTCGGCTCCGCCACCATAGGTCTGCCCTTCTCCACGGAGCAACTTGAACGGCAGATGAAATTTCGCGACTTAGCTCTCTTCTTCGCGACCCCTTGGGAGAGGGGCTATGACCGGGCGACTTCTAACCTCCAGGTCATGGCAGACCAGGATCAAGTGACACAATTCAGGCACCTCCTCGCCCAGACGGCGAGGGAACACCACGAGTCTCACGGGAGCGACC